>NZ_JBFULQ010000028.1:0-24028 GCF_054049815.1 Mesorhizobium sp. P5_C1
GCGCTACACCGGCCGCCCGGCGGCCGCCTCACCGGCGACCGGACTGATGTCGAAGCACCTTGCCCAGCTCGCCGCCTTGCTCGAAGACGCGCTCGGTGAATAGAAGAGACTCGGGTGAATAGAACAGATCTGGGCGAATAACTCAGGAAGAAACGGACAGGCACAATGGCTACCGAAATCCGCGTTCCCACTCTCGGCGARTCCGTCACCGAAGCGACCGTCGGCAAATGGTTCAAGAAGGTCGGCGACACGATCGCCGCCGATGAACCGCTGGTCGAGCTCGAGACCGACAAGGTGACGGTGGAGGTGCCTGCCGCCGCCGCCGGTACGCTGGGCGAGATCACCGTCAAGGAAGGTGAGACGGTCGGCGTCGGCGCCCTGCTGGGTTCGATTTCGGCGGGTGGCGATGCCGCCGCACCAGCAACCAAGCCACAGGCGGTGTCGCAGGCCTCGTCGCCGGACGCGGCATCGACCGGTAGGCAGGCCGCTGCCGAAACCGCCAAGATCGCCGGCGACGCCGGCGCGGTCGAGCCGCGCAACATGCCGCCGGCCCCAGCCGCGGCAAAACTGATCGCCGAGAAAAATCTCGCCGTCGACCAGCTCTCCGGCTCGGGCAGGCGCGGCCAGGTGCTGAAGGGCGACGTGCTCGACGCGATCTCGAAGGGCGCGCCGTCACAGCCGGCCGAGACCCCCAGGGCAGCGCCGGCGCCGGTTGCGGTGCGGGCGCCGTCCTCGGGCGACGATGCGTCGCGCGAAGAGCGCGTGCGCATGACCAAGCTGCGCCAGACCATCGCGCGCCGGCTCAAGGAAGCGCAGTCGACCGCCGCCATGCTGACCACCTTCAACGAGGTCGACATGAGCGCGGTGATGGCGCTCAGGACAAAGTACAAGGACGTGTTCGAGAAGAAGCACGGCGTGAAGCTTGGCTTCATGGGCTTCTTCACCAAGGCCGTCACCCACGCCTTGAAGGAAATCCCCTCGGTCAATGCCGAGATCGACAGCACCGACATCATCTTCAAGAACTATGCCCATATCGGCGTCGCCGTCGGCACCGAAAAGGGCCTGGTCGTGCCGGTCGTGCGCGATGCCGACCAGATGTCGATCGCCGAGATCGAGAAGGAGATTGGCCGCCTGGGCATCGCCGCGCGCGACGGCAAGCTGTCGGTCGCCGACATGCAGGGCGGCACGTTTACGATTTCCAACGGTGGCGTCTACGGGTCACTGATGTCGACGCCGATCCTCAACGCGCCGCAGTCGGGGATTTTGGGCATGCACAAGATCCAGGACCGGCCGGTGGTGGTCGGTGGCCAGATCGTGATCCGGCCGATGATGTATCTGGCGCTCAGCTACGATCACCGCATCGTCGACGGCAAGGAAGCGGTGACCTTCCTGGTCCGCGTCAAGGAAAGCCTGGAGGATCCGGAACGGCTGGTTCTGGATCTGTGAGCGGAGCTGATCCGCAATGAGCGGCTGGCTGGAGCAGTTGGGGTTCAAGCTGGGCCGTGGGCTACGGATCTTACGGCGTGAGCCGTGGACCTCCATGTCCACGCCGGCGGTGGTGTCGCCCGAATGGGAGCCGGCGCAGGCGAGCAGCAATCTCGGCCTCTTCGACCTGAGCGATGCGCAAATGGCGGAGCGCGAGATAACCGTCACGGTGATCGGCGAGCTGGATTTGCCGACAGGCGAAATTGTCGCCTGCGATCCCCTGACTACCGGAACCGACTGGCCAGCGTTAAGCCGCAAGGTCAGACCAGGGCGCTACCCGGTATCGTTGCTTGAGGCACAAGGCCGTGTTGCTGCAGCAGTCCTGCGCTTCCGGCCCGGCAGGCCGTTTCGCTGGGAGCTGGCAACCTTGCCCGATCAGGATGCATCGACCCTGAAGGGCAACGAGGTATTTGGATATCCCGTCGATGCCGGTCTTGGTTCGTTCATGGACAAGATGGCAATGGCGTTGATGTCTGAGCAGCAGGACAAGCTTGAAGCCAAGCAGAATTACTATGACGACGTCCTGGCGGCCGAGTTTGCGCCCAACCAGGATCGGTTCGCGATGCATCACCCCGTTGTCGGCAATCCCCTCAACATTGCGATGTTCTGGAGCGGCTGGGGTGACGGAATCTATCCATCGTTCTGGGGCCTCAGCGCGGCTGGCGAGCCGCTGCTGCTGATGACCGACTTTGAAGTGCTTGAAAACGCCGATGGCCGCGAGAGCCAGTAGGTCGCCGCGATGCAAAGCCCCTTGTCGTCCGCCATCGCATGCCTAGCGGGATCTCTGGCTGTTTTGTTCACCGGCTCCGCCACAATCGCAGCCTGCCCGATCGAACTCGCCGTCTATGGCGAGGCCCAAAGCGGCAGTGAGATCGATTTTAGCCCGACCGGCACCTCAGCGACCGTCACCAACAGCTTCCGGCTGATCCTCGACAACAATGTGGTGCTGAACGGCATCGTCATGTGGAACGAGGGCGTGTCGCGGCCGAACGGCGTGCTGATGTACAAATGCCCCGAGGGCGACGTCACCGGCGAGGAGCTCGCCGCCTGTACGGCTTGGCACGGCGTCATCTACACGTCGGATGACAAGGGCAGCATCGGCCTGCTGCCGGCCGAAGGCGTCGAGGCGCCGAAGACGCTGATCCTGCCGGATCTTGGGCAGTCGTTGCGTCAATCCTCGGCCTATGGCGGCAATGGATTTTCGAAAGTGCCGTGGGATGTGTTTGCCTTGAAGGGATGCCAGGAATGACCGATACGCAAAAGGTGCTGCTGGTCACCGGCGGCAGCCGCGGCATCGGCGCCGCGATCTGCCGGCTCGGCTCGAAGACCGGCTACCGCGTCGCGGTCAACTACGCTGCGAATAAGGACGCCGCCGATGCGCTGGTCGCAGAGATCCAGGCCGCCGGCGGCGACGCTCTTGCCGTCAAGGGCGATGTCGGCGTCGAGGCCGATATCGTTGCTATGTTCGGTGCCGTCGACCGCGCCTATGGCCGGCTCGATGCCTTCGTCAACAATGCCGGCATCGTCGACGCCAAGGCTCGCGTCGACGAGATGGATTTTTCGCGGCTGGAGCGCATGATGCGCATCAATGTCGTCGGTTCGTTCCTCTGCGCCCGCGAGGCGGTGAAGCGCATGTCGACCCGTCACGGCGGCAAGGGTGGCGCTATCGTCAACATCTCGTCGGCTGCGGCGGTGCTTGGCGCCGCGGACAACTATGTCGACTATGCCGCCTCCAAGGGCGCCATCGACACGTTCACCATCGGGCTCGCCCGCGAGGTGGCGCTGGAAGGCATCCGCGTCAATGCGGTGCGCCCGGGCATCATCGATACGGACATCCATGCCTCGGGCGGGCAGCCGGACCGGGTGGCATTGATCCAGGATACGCTTCCGATGAAAAGAGCCGGAACTGCTGATGAAGTCGCTGGTGCGGTTCTCTATCTTTTATCCGACGCCGCGTCCTATACGACGGGCGCGATCCTGAATGTAAGCGGCGGCCGCTGAGCCCCAATCAAGAAGGACAGTATCATGGCTTATGACGTCGTTATCATCGGATCGGGACCGGGCGGCTATGTCTGCGCCATCAAGGCGGCGCAGCTCGGGCTGAAGACGGCGGTGGTCGAGAAGAACGCGACCTTCGGCGGCACCTGCCTCAACATCGGCTGCATTCCGTCCAAGGCGCTGCTTTATGCCTCCGAGATGTTCGCCGAGGCGGGCCATTCCTTCGACACGCTCGGTGTTGAGATCGCCGCGCCGAAATTGAACCTGAAGAAGATGATGGCGCACAAGGACGCGACAGTGGCGTCGAACGTCAACGGCGTCGCCTTCCTGTTCAAGAAGAACAAGATCGACAGCTTCCGCGGCACCGGCAAGGTGATCGCCGCGGGAAAAGTCTCGGTGACCGGCGAGGACGGCAAGGTCGAGGAGATCGAGACCAAGAACATCGTCATCGCCACCGGTTCGGATGTCGCCGGCATTCCCGGCGTCAAGGTCGACTTCGACGAGAAGGTGATCGTGTCGTCGACCGGCGCGCTGTCGCTGGAGAAAGTGCCCGGTCATCTGGTGGTGGTCGGCGGCGGTGTCATCGGCCTCGAGCTCGGCTCGGTGTGGGCGCGGCTTGGCGCCAAGGTCACTGTCGTCGAATTTCTCGACACCATACTGGGCGGGATGGACGGCGAGGTCTCCAAGCAGTTCCAGCGAATGCTGTCGAAGCAGGGTTTCGAGTTCAAGCTCGGCGCCAAGGTCACCGGTGTCGCCAAGGCCAAGAAGGGCGCGACCGTCACCTTCGAGCCGGTCAAGGGTGGCGCTGCCGAGACCATCGAGGCCGACGCGGTGCTGATCGCCACCGGGCGCCGCGCCTATTCCGACACCCTCGGGCTCAAGGAAGCCGGCGTCGAGGTCGACGAGCGTGGCCGGGTCACGACCGATGGCCATCTCAGAACCAACGTGCCCGGCATCTACGCCATCGGCGATGTCATCGCCGGACCGATGCTGGCACACAAGGCCGAGGACGAGGGCGTGGCGGTGGCGGAAACCATCGCCGGCCAGGCCGGCCATGTGAACTATGACGTCATTCCGAGCGTCGTCTACACCAGCCCGGAAATCGCCTCGGTCGGCAAGACCGAGGAGGAATTGAAGAAGGCCGGCATCGAGTACAAGGCGGGAAAGTTTCCGTTCAGCGCCAATGGCCGGGCGCGCGCCATGCTGCACACCGACGGTTTCGTCAAGATCCTCGCCGACAAGGCAAGCGACCGCGTGCTCGGCGTCCATATTGTCGGCTTCGGCGCCGGCGAGATGATCCACGAGGCGGCGGTGCTGATGGAATTCGGCGGCTCGTCCGAGGATCTTGCCCGCACCTGCCATGCACACCCGACGATGTCGGAAGCGGTCAAGGAGGCGGCGCTGGCGACCTTCTTCAAGCCGATCCACATCTAGGAAACGCAGCCCTCGGTTCGACGCTTGGCATACCATTTTGCTGCCAGAAGAAGCTCCCCAAACAAAACGGCCCGCCTTTTGGCGGGCCGTTCGTATTTGATATCGAGCCTGATCAGTTGGCCGGTGCGGCAGGAGCCGGCGCAGGCGCTGGAGCCGGTGCGGGCGCTGGGGCAGGCGCCGCGGGAGCGGGCGCGGCCGGAGCCGGTTCGGCTGGCTTCATAGGTTCTGCAGGAGCCGGCGCAGGTGCCGGTGTGCTGGCCGCCGGCGCCTCGGCAGGTGCCGGATGCTCACCGCCGCTTCTTCCGAAAACATAATACGCGACAACCGCCAGAATAACGACGACCAGAACAATCAGCCAGGTGCTGCCACCGCCGCTTGGGCGAGGAGCGTTGGTGGACGAATTGAACGGGTCGTTTGGATTCGGTGTGTTCGCCATAAAAGTGTCCTCCGTGGATGAAAAACATCAAACAACAGCCATCAACGCGTTACCGTCGAATGGGTTTCACACTAGTCGAGGAAAACGCCGAAAACGCGACGCCCGGATCCTCCACCACCATGCGGCGACTCAGTTGACAGCGGTGACAGTATAGCCGGCTTTGCGGAAATCCTCGACCAGGCCTTCGGGACCCGGAAGGTGGAGGGCGCCGACCGCCATGAAGGCATTGCCCCTGGCAAGGATCGGCTGGGCATGATCTACCATCACCTTGTTGCGGCTGGTGATCATGGTTTCCTCGAACGCGGCATAGCCTGCGGGGTCGTCCTGCTCATCGGGCATGGCCGCACGGAACAGTGGCCAGAACATACCGGTGTCGCCGCGCTGGTAGAGAACGATCATGGTTTCATTGATGTCGTTGACCTTGTCGCCCAGCTTCAGCGTGTCGACCAGCCCCTTCATGTGAAAGGCCAGTGGCAAAGAGGCCATGGCGCGCAATTGGCTGGCAGCCGTTTCCAGTCCCTCAACCGGCTTGCCGGCGGCCTTGGCACCTTCCGCCAGCTTGACGTCGAGCACCGGGGCGCCGCCGGACTGTCGGGCGAGTTCGCAAGCCGGAAGCGCCATCATGGCCGAGAGCATCCACGGCTTCATCTTGGCGACGGTTGCCGGCGGGATGCCGCGTGCGTCGAGTGCGGCATTCATGGCCGCCGCATCGTCGGGCGACAGCAATGACGACAGCGTCGTGGAGTCGGTGAACATCATCAGGTCCGGCTCCTTGAGCATCGCCGCCATCATCTGCTGCTTGTCGAGCACGTCGGTGGTTTCGATGACGATGGTGGCGGCGGCGTCATAGGCCTTCTGCGCGGCCGGCGGCAGCGCGGTGACGCGCGGGTCGGTCATGTGCATGGTGCCGAACAGGAAGGACGGCTTTTCGCCCGGCTTCTCCAGCTTCCACAGCAGGCCCTTGCCGTTCGGCGTGGCGGCGGCTTCAGTCTCGATCTTCTGATAGGCCGACGGATCGCTCTTCTGCAAGGCAGACAGCATGTCGGCGCCGGTGCAGGTGGGGATCTCGGCATGCGCCCTGCCGGCCGCGAGCAGCAAGACGGCAAGGAACGACAGGAAAAACAGGACATTGAGCGCGACAAGCAGCTTCAGCGACACGGAAGCTGCACGGTCGGCGATGGCGATGACGCGTTTCATGACGCTGTCTTCATGTTTGACCATGACCTTTCCGAAAACCGGGTCCCACTTTTCGGGATCATGGTCAGGTCTAGGCGCAAAAAGCGGCAAAACGGTTAATCGGCGCTGCAAAATTGTCTTTGACCGGTCCTAGCTACTCGGCGCAGGCGTTTTGACGGGTCTATTTGCGTTGACCAAACCGCATGCCTTGGTGAATTGGCGAAAACGCCCATCGCTTCGTCATCCTGGGGCGGAGCAAGGAGCGCAGCGACGCGGCGCAGACTTCGGGATCCATGCCGCGACTTCAAAGCGCTGCCACGGTTCAGAATTCTGGTCCGCGGCATTCTTCGGCTGAGATCGCGGCATGGATACCAGGGTCTTCGCGACGCCGCTGCGCGGCTGCTTCGCCCAGGGATGACGAAATGATCATGCCCTTGGGTGAGCAGACTCATAAATTTCGAGCAGCCTGGCAGTGTCGACGCCGGTGTAGATCTGCGTCGTCGACAGGCTGGCGTGGCCTAGGAGCTCCTGGATGGTGCGCAAATCGCCACCGCGGCCGAGCAGATGCGTGGCGAAGGAATGGCGCAGCGCGTGCGGCGTCGCGGTATCGGGCAGGTTGAGCGCCGAGCGCAGCTTGGCCATGTCGCGCTGGACTATGGCCGGATTGAGCGGGCCGCCGCGCGCGCCCCGAAACAAAAGGCCCTTCGGGTCGAGATGATAGGGGCAGAGCCGGCGGTATTCGGCGATCGCCCGCAGCGCCACTGGCAGCACCGGCACCAGCCGCGTCTTGCCGCCCTTGCCGGTGACGCGCAGCACGGTGTCGGTCGCCAAGGCCAGATCGGCAGCTGCGAGGCCAAGCGCCTCGGAAATGCGCAGGCCGGAGCCGTAGAGCAGCGTCAGCACGGCTGCGTTGCGGGCGGCGATCCACGGCTCTTCCGCCAGTTGGCCTTCGACGGAAACGACATGCTTGGCGTCGCTTGCCGTCAGCGGCTTGGGCAGCGATTTGGGCTGGCGCGGCGCGCGCAAGGCTGCCGCACCGGCCGCATTGACGAGGCCGCGCCGTTCGAGGAACCGCAGCAGCGAACGGATGCCCGCCAGTCCGCGGCCAAGCGTGCGGGCGCCGGCGCCGGCGTTGCGGCGCGCGGCGAGGAAGCCGCGCAGATCGGCTGGGCGCAGATTGGCGATGTCCGAAATGCCGGGCGAGCCGCCACAATGGCCGGTGAGGAAATGCAGGAACTGCCGCGTGTCGCGCTCGTAGGCCTCGACGGTCTCCGGCGACAGCCGGCGTTCGCGCGCCAGCATCTTCAGCCAGCTTTCACGCGCCGCCTGGAGGTCGGGTTTTGCCGGGATGAGGAATTCCTGCACGGTGTGCTTCCAATCTTGCTTCATGCGTGCCGTTGTCCCAAACCAGGAGCCACTTTTGGGCGACATGTATTTGTCTTTATGCATGTCGTCTTCCCAAAACCGGGCTCCACTTTTGGGCGACATGCATCAGCCGCCATTTTCCGGCAGCCGGGTTAGGAACCGGTGAAGAGCCATGTCATTGAAATGACAATCGGGGAGCGTTAGAGCAAAGCCAAAGGATATCGCGCCATGAGCAAGCCCCAAAACCCCGTCCAGATGGCCGTGATCGGCGCCGCCCACGGCATCAAGGGCGAATTGCGGGTCAAGACCTTCACCGGTGAGCCGCTGGCGCTGGCCGATTATGGGCCGCTCTATGCCAGGGACGGCCGCGCCTTCCAGATCATCGACATCAGGCCCGCCAACACCGTCGTCGTTGTCCGCTTCAAGGGTGTTGCCGACCGCAACGCAGCTGAGGCGCTCGCCGGCACCGAACTGTTTGTCGACCGCTCGATGCTGCCCGACGATGGCGAGGAGGACGAATTCTACCATGCCGACCTGGTCGGTCTGGAGGTCCGGGACGATGCCGGTGCTGCGATCGGCAAGGTCGTGGCCGTGCACAATTTCGGCGGTGGCGACATTCTCGATGTGACATTGGGCGGGCGCAAGGGCGTGCTGATCCCGTTCACGCAGGCGGCGGTGCCTGATGTGTCGATCGTCGAGGGCTTTGTCCGCGTCGACCCGGCGGCGGCCGGGCTGCTCGAGGACGAGGATGGCGATGCGCCGCGCGAGGAAGACTTCGATCCGAAGGGCAGACCGCGCGGACCGCGCGACGCCGGGGGCAACCGGTGACGTTCAAAGCATCGGTGCTGACGCTCTATCCCGAGATGTTTCCGGGCGCGCTCGGCCTGTCGCTGGCCGGCCGGGCGCTGGAAGGTGGCACATGGTCGCTGGAAGCGATCCAGATCCGCGACTTTGCCACCGACCGCCATCGCACCGTCGACGACACGCCGGCCGGCGGCGGTGCCGGCATGGTGATGCGTGCCGATGTTTTGGCCAGGGCTATCGACCATGCTTCGCCGGAAGGCGACGCGCGGCCACGGCTGCTGATGAGCCCGCGCGGCAAGCCGTTGACGCAGGCGCGCGTGCGCGAACTCGCCGCCGGGCCGGGCGCTGTGATCCTGTGCGGCCGCTTCGAGGGCGTCGACCAGCGGCTGATCGAGGCGCGCGGATTGGAAGAGGTTTCGATCGGCGATTTCATCCTCTCTGGCGGTGAGCCGGCGGCCCTTGTGCTGCTCGACGCGGTGGTGCGGCTGTTGCCCGGCGTCATGGGCAACGCCGTGTCGGGCGAAGAGGAGAGTTTCGAGAACGGCCTGCTCGAACACCCTCATTACACACGGCCGCAGGAATTCGAGGGGCGCGAGATTCCCGAGGTGCTGATATCAGGCAATCACAAGAAGATCGCTGCCTGGCGGCGGGCGGAGTCCGAGGCGCTGACGAAAGAGCGGCGGCCCGACCTGCCCGGCGCTCAGCCTTTGCTAAAGTAGTAGAAGGCGAGGAACAGGCCGACGGCGACGACGAAGCCGCGCACTGCGTTCTGCGGTACGCGCTTGGCGATCCAGACGCCGGCATAGCCGCCCAGCGCGCCGCCCGGGATCATGATGATCGCCTGCGGCCAGGCGACAACGCCGCCCGAGACGAAGACGACGATCGCCACCGCGGCGATGACAATGGCCAGCATGTTCTTCAGCGCGTTCAGCCGGTGATAGTCGCCGGCTTGCGTGAGGCCGAGCGTCGCCAGCATCATGACGCCCATGCCGGCGCCGAAGAAGCCGCCATAGATAGCGGTGATGAACTGCGCCAATGAACCGGTTAGCGTGCCCACGGCTGCTTCGTGCCCCGGCTTCGGCGCGGGTTTCAGCCACGGCCCGGCGGCAAACAGGGCCGTTGCGCCCAACAGCAGCCACGGCACTAGGACGCGGAAGGACGGATTGTCGAGCGCCAGCAGGATCAGCGCGCCAGCCAGCGCGCCGACCGCCGAGATCAGGCAGAGCAGCAATGCGCCACGCCAGAAATGGTGGATGTCATCCCAGTAGGCGAGCGTCGAGGTGATGTAGCCGGGAAACTGCGTCACCGAGGAGGTGGCATTGGCGACGATCGGCGGCAGGCCGACCAAGGTCATGGCGCCGAAGGTGATGAAGGTGCCGCCACCGGCGACCGCATTGGCGGCGCCTGACAGAAAGCCCGCCAGGAAAAGCAGGATGGCGTCGAAGATAGACATGTAAGGCCGCCGCGAAAAACTGTGCTGCGCCCGGCTTAGGAAGCCTGGCATACGGACGCAACCCGGCACCGGAAGGTTATGATGGTGCCATGCAGGCAAAAAAGACTCGGGGTCAGGCGTGACAAAGCGCTGAAATAGCTGTATGTGCCCGCCCGTACCGGCAAGAAAAACTCTGCCGGATCCGTCAACAATGACGGTGTAGTCGCCCCTGCCCGATGTCTTGGACACCGATGTCTTCGATAAAGGGCATAGCCGAGCGGTCATTGGAACTGCAAGGCGAGTGTCGGACGCTCTGGCTGTCGGAAGAACAAGAAGTGGATTTTTGAGATGGATCTTCTCCGTCAACTCGAGGCCGAGCAGGCCGCCAAGATCGAAGCCAAGCGCAAGCTTCCCGAATTCCAGCCCGGCGACACCGTGCGCGTCCAGGTCCGCGTGACCGAAGGCACCCGCACCCGCGTCCAGGCCTATGAGGGCGTCGTCATCGCCCGCGCCGGATCCGGCTTCCAGGAAAATTTCACCGTCCGCAAGATCTCCTACGGCGAAGGCGTCGAGCGCGTGTTCCCGGTCTATTCGCCGATGGTGGAGGGCGTCGAGATCGTTCGCCGCGGCAAGGTGCGTCGCGCCAAGCTCTACTATCTGCGCGATCGTCGCGGCAAGTCGGCCCGTATTTCGGAAAACACCGGCGTGCGCGCCCGCAAGCTGAACGATGACGAGCGCGATGCGCTGAACGCCGAGAAGGCCCGTATCGAGGCCGAGAAGGTGGCAGCCGCCGAGGCTCTGGCCGCCGAGACGGCCGCCAAGGAAGCAGCCGAGAAGAAGGCAGCCGCCGAGGCTGAGGCAGCCAAGGCCGCGGAAGCCGCGACCGCCGAATAAGTTTTTCGCCAATCATGTTTGTAGAAAAGGCGGCTTCGGCCGCCTTTTTTCGTTTGATGGGAATCTTACTTGGCAGGAAATCCGCCATTGACTCGATTTAGATCGTGCACTAAACGATCGCACACAATATAACTGGAGACACTAGATGACCGCATTGTATTCCACCCAGGCCCGCGCCGTCGGCGGCCGCGCCGGCCACGTCCAGAGCAGCGATGGCCTGCTCAGCCTCGACCTTGCCATGCCGAAGGAACTTGGCGGCAAGGGCGGCGCCACCAATCCCGAGCAGCTTTTCGCCGCCGGCTATGCCGCCTGCTTCGAAAGCGCCATGCGCTTCATCGCCGGCAAGCAGAAACTGCCGCTGCAGGATGCCTCGGTGACAGCCAATGTCAGCCTGCATCCCAATGGTCAGGGCGGTTTCCTGCTCGGCGTTTCGCTGGCGGCCGAGACGAAAGGTCTTGATCAGGCGGCGGCGGAAGCGCTTGTATCGGCAGCGCATGAGGTTTGTCCCTATTCCAACGCCATCAAGGGCAACATCGAGGTGGCCCTTTCGGCAAAGGCGCTTCCGGCAAAGGCAGCATGACCACCAGAACGATCCCTTCGCCCTTGGACGTCCCGGCGGATTTCGCCGGGATACCGAAGCTCGACCAGCATCTGTGCTTCGCGCTCTATTCGGCGAGCGGGCTGATGACACGGCTCTACCGGCCGCTGCTCGAGCCGCTCGGCCTGACCTACCCGCAATATCTGACCATGCTGGCACTGTGGGAGCATGCACCGCGCACGGTCGGCGAACTCGGCGACGCGCTGGGGCTCGATTCGGCAACGCTGACGCCGCTGCTCAAGCGCCTGGAAGCGAACGGCCTGGTCACGCGCCGGCGCGATGCCGCCGACGAACGCCGGGTGCTGGTCGAACCGACACCTCAGGGCCAGGCACTGCGCGAGGGCGCCAAGGCGGTGTCGGCCGCGATGCGGTGCCATTCGCCGCTCGACGGCGACGAGCTGAAATCCCTGCATCGCTCCCTGACCCGGCTGATCGACGGTTTGCGGGAAGCGAGCGCCGATTGACGGGACACCACGACGATCGTCCAGGAATCCCCGGATAGAAGGCAATGGAATCCGTTTTCACGTGCGCCGACGCAGTGGACCGTCTTGCATGACGCTTGTGGAAAGCTAAAGTCGGCGCCGGATTTTCCTGCAAGCCCGGCCGATGTCCGGGCGCTTTCACTTCCGGGGAGTGTGTCATGACCAAATCGAAACTGCTGCTGGCCGGCCTACTTGCCCTCATGCTGACGCCCGTTGCCGCCTTGGCGCAGGCGCTGCCCGATCTCGGCGGCAAGAAGGTGGTGGTGGTGACCGAAAACGCCTATCCGCCGCTGCAGTTCATCGATGCCAAGACGGGAAAACAGATCGGCTGGGAATATGATGCGATGAACGAGATCGCCAAGCGGCTGAACTTCACCGTTGAGTACCAGAATACCTCCTGGGACGCGATGATCCAGGCGGTTTCCGACAACCAGTACAATATCGGCATGACCGGCATCACCATCAAGGACGACCGCAAGCAGAAGGTCGACTTCTCCGACCCCTATATGCGGTCGGAACAGTTCATGCTGGTGCGCGGCGACGAAAGCCGCTTCACGGACGCCAAGACCTTCGGCGCTTTCAAGGACGGGCTGATTGGCGCCCAGGCCGGCACGACGCCCTTCTACACCGCCGTCTACAGCGTGCTCGACGGTAATGAGCAGAATCCGCGCATCAAACTGTTCGAGACTTTTGGCGCGACGGTGCAGGCCTTGAAGTCCGGCGACGTCGATGTCGTCCTGACCGACGGTACCGCGGGCAAGGGCTATGTCGATGCCTCCGACGGCAAGCTGAAGCTGATCGGCGGGCCGCTGGGCACCGAGGATTTCGGGTTTATCTTTCCGAAGGGCTCCGATCTGGTGAAGCCAGTCAACGCGGCAATCGCGGCGCTCAAGGCCGACGGCACGTTCGACACGCTCAACAAGAAATGGTTCCTTGATTACAAGATGGGGCAGTAACCCCCCCTTGTTGAGCGCATTGCATACTGATGGCGCGGTAATCCTCGCGCTGACTCTGCGCTTCGCCGGCATCGCCTGATGCAGGCCGCTTCTACCTCAAAATCCGACTTCCCCTGGTGGCTGGTCGTGGCCGTGGCCATCGCGATTGCGGTGGCCGTCTTCGTTGCCACCAGCAACCTCTACGCCCAGGTCTTCGCCACCGTCGCCAAGGGCATAGGCATTACCGTTTTCGTCACCGTGATTGCCTTCGTTTTGGCGTCTGGCATTGGCCTCGGCGTCGCGCTGATGGGCCTGTCGGGCTCGCGCCCGCTACGCCAGGTCGCCCGCTTCTATGTCGAGATCATCCGCGGCGTGCCGATCCTGGTGCTGTTGTTCTGGATCGCCTTCGTCGGCGCGCCGGCCTTCGTCGCGGGTTGGAATGCCCTGACCGCACCGCTGCAGAATGCCGGCCTTGTGGGCGAATTGCTGGTGCGCGACGTGTCGCTCTTGTGGCGCGCCATCATGGCGCTGACCATCGGCTATTCGGCGTTCATCTCGGAGGTCTTTCGCGCCGGCATCCAGGCCGTCGAGAAGGGCCAGATCGAGGCGGCGAAGGCGCTCGGCCTGACGCGCGCTCAACGTTTCCGGCTGATCGTGTTTCCGCAGGCGATCCGCACCATCCTGCCGCCGCTCGGCAATGATTTCGTCGCCCTGGTCAAGGATTCTTCGCTGGTCTCGGTGCTCGGCGTCGCCGACATCACGCAGATGGGTAAGGTCTATGCCGCCGGCTCGTTCCGCTTCTTCGAGACCTATTCGATCGTCGCCTACATCTATCTCATCCTGACCGTTGGCCTGTCGTTGGCCTTGCGGGCGCTGGAACGGCGGTTGCGTCGCCAGCACGAAGAATAGTTTTTGAGCGAAGACGGCGCTACGATCCTTGTCTCCATATCTCGAATGAGGACGTCACATGATCGTCGACAAAGCCAATGCGGCGCTTGATTCCGTCTACACCGCCGACACGCCGGAAGCGCTGGCCGAGGCCTATGCCGCGTGGGCCGCGACCTATGACAGCGAGACGGCTTCGCTCGGTTATCTCCTGCCCTTCCTGATCACCGCCTGGGTGGCCCGCCACGTGCCGGCGGGCGACGGACCGCTGCTCGATGCCGGCTGCGGCACCGGACTGTCGGGCCCGTCGCTGCAGGCGCTGGGCTACCGTGACATTGCCGGGCTCGACCTCTCCGACGACATGCTGAAAATCGCCGGCAGCCGAAATGCCTACAGCGAGCTGAAACAAGCGATGCTTGGCGGGCCGCTGCCATGGCCGGATGGCCATTTCCGCGCTTTCTTCTCAACCGGCGTTTTCACCATCAGCCATGCGCCGGCCTTGAGCCTGCATGAGCTGGTGCGCATCACCCGGAAGGGCGGCCACGCCGTCTTCACCGTGCGCGACCAAGTGTTCGACAGCGGCGGCTTCCAGGCCGTGTTCGACGAACTGGAGCAGGCGAAGACATGGCGGCCGGTCGAGCAAAGCCCATGGTTCCGCTGCTACGCGATCGCCGAGCCCGACGCGCTGGTGAAGACCTTCGTTTTTGAGGTGATGTGAGCGGCGAGGAACCTACGTCCTGCGACGGCAGCTTCCAATTGCCGAAAAGCCAAAACATTGGTATGAGCCACGCCATGGAAGAGCTTTTTGGCGATCCGGCCTATAAGGGGTTCGTGCTGCAGGATAGAAAACGCCTGCCGTCGCGTTTCTCCGCGCGCGTCTCCGGCGCGCTGACCAGCCGACTACCCTAGGCCGACCTGTTCAGGTCGTTTCGCCGGACCGGTGATCCGGCATCTGCTCCTTCCCATTCTCATATCGACGGATTTACGCACATGAGCGCACCGCGCACCCTCTACGACAAGATTTTCGACGACCATGTCGTCGACCGCCAGGACGACGGCACCTGTCTGCTCTACATCGACCGCCACCTCGTCCATGAAGTGACCAGCCCGCAGGCCTTCGAAGGCTTGCGCCTGAGCGGCCGCAAGGTCCGGCATCCGGAAAAGACGCTGGCCGTGGTCGACCACAATGTCTCGACCTCGCCCGAGCGCAAGTTCGGCATCAAGAACGAGGAAAGCCGCATCCAGGTCGAGGCGCTGGCCAAGAATGCCAAGGATTTCGGCGTCGAGTATTATTCGGAAAACGATATCCGCCAGGGCATCGTCCACATCATCGGCCCGGAGCAGGGCTTTACGCTGCCCGGCATGACCATCGTCTGCGGTGACAGCCACACCTCGACCCACGGTGCCTTCGGCGCGCTGGCGCACGGCATCGGTACGTCCGAGGTCGAGCATGTGCTGGCGACGCAGACGCTGATCCAGCGCAAGGCCAAGAACATGCTGGTGCGTGTCGACGGCCAGTTGCCGGATGGCGTCACCGCCAAGGACATCATCCTCGCCATCATCGGCGAGATCGGCACCGCCGGCGGCACCGGCTATGTCATCGAATATGCCGGCGAGGCGATCCGTGCGCTGTCGATGGAAGGCCGCATGACGATCTGCAACATGTCGATCGAGGGCGGCGCGCGCGCCGGCCTGATCGCGGCAGACGAGACGACCTTCGCCTATGTCAAGGACAAGCCGCGCGCACCGAAGGGCGCGGCGTGGGATGCGGCAATGGAATACTGGAAGACGCTGCAGTCCGACGAAGGCGCGCATTTCGACAAGGTGATCGTGCTCGACGCGGCCAAGTTGCCGCCGATCGTTTCCTGGGGCTCCTCGCCCGAGGATGTCGTGTCGGTGCAAGGCATCGTGCCGAACCCGGACGATATCTCGGATGAAAACAAGCGCACCTCCAAGCAGCGCGCGCTCGACTATATGGGGCTGACGCCGGGCACCAGGATCACCGACATCACGCTCGATCGCGTCTTCATCGGTTCGTGCACCAATGGCCGCATCGAGGATCTGCGCGCCGTCGCCAAGGTGGTCGAAGGCAAGACCGTCAGCCCGCATGTCGATGCGATGATCGTGCCCGGCTCCGGCCTGGTCAAGGAACAAGCGGAAGCCGAAGGCCTCGACAAGATCTTCGTCGCCGCCGGCTTCGACTGGCGCGAGCCGGGCTGCTCGATGTGCCTTGCCATGAACGACGACCGGCTGAAGCCGCATGAACGCTGCGCCTCGACCTCGAACCGCAATTTCGAAGGCCGGCAGGGCTTCAAGGGCCGCACCCACCTGGTGTCGCCGGCGATGGCGGCGGCGGCGGCGATCGCCGGCCACTTCGTCGACATCCGCGAGTGGAAATAGCGCCGGAACCTGCGGCTCGAACGCATGCCAGACCCCGGACCGCCTTGCGGCTCCGGGGTCTTTTTCATCCGCTCCGTTGCATATTCAGCTTTCGCTTAACTGCTTGTTTGGGCTTGCGCCCTAAGGTCTTCCCTGACGTAAGCGAGGGGAAGTCACAGTCCTTTGGACACCGGTCTGTTCATAGCGCTGCTCAATCCGACGATCGCGCTGGCACTCGGCGCGGCCTTCCTCGTGCTATGGTCCTATCAACGCCACCGCCCATATCTCGCCGTTCTGGCGATCAGCTACGGTCTCTCGGCGGCCGGCTTCCTGCTGCAGTATTTCACCTTGCCCTTCGGCATGCAGCTGACCAAGCTGACGTCGAATATCTGCTTCACCGTTGCCGGTTGCTGCCTGTCCAGCGCCATCATCCACCGCTATGGCCGCAAGGTGCCTTATGTGGGGATCGGCGTACTGGTCGGCGGTGGCCTGGCGTCGTTTTGCTGGTTCCTGTTCGTCGCGCCGGATCTCACCTGGCGCATCCTGGCGATGAATTTCGCTTTTGGCGGCCTCAGCCTTCTGGTCGCCGCCGAACTGCGACCGGTGCGCCGCAACGGTCCGACCGAAAACATCCTTTTCGCGCTGTCGCTGTTGTCGGGCCTGAACTTCTTCGTGCGTACCCTTGTCGTCGTCATAGCGCACGGGCCCTTCACCAGCTATGACGGCTTCTATGCCTCGTCCTACTGGACGACGGCGCTGCTGTCGCATGCACTGCTGTCGCTGCTGATTGCGCTCTGCCTGTTCTCCGCCGCGGCACTTGACGTGATGAAGGCGCTGAAGACCGAGACCTACACCGACCCACTTTCGGGCCTTCTCAATCGCCGCGGCTTCGAGGAACGAGGCATGCAGCTGTTGCGCCACTGCGCCACGGCCCGCTTCCCGGTCGCGCTGGTGCTGGCCGACCTCGATCATTTCAAGGCGCTCAACGACGTACATGGGCATGCGGCGGGCGATCGCGTGATCGCCGACTTCGCTTCCAAGCTTCGGTTGGCCGCCGGGACGCGCGGCGTTGCCGGGCGTATCGGCGGCGAAGAGTTTGCCGTGCTGCTGCCGTTGAGCGATCTCGCTGCCGCGCGGCTGTTCGCCGAAGCCGTGCGCACGGTATATTCGGCCGGCCAGGTCGACGGGCTTCCTGCCGGCACCAAGGTGACAGCGAGTTTCGGCGTGGCTGCCCGCAGTGGCGACGAGGCGCTAGAGCCGCTGATGCGCCGTGCCGACGATGCGCTCTACAAGGCCAAGAAGAATGGCCGCGACAGCGTGCGCCTGTCCTATGAGCGCCCGGAAACGGTGTTCGTGCCGGAGCCACTCAAGGTGGGCTGATCCCGCCCGGCTGGGCCAGCGTTAACGGCTTCTTCGCCGCTCGATGCTTTAGCTGTCGGCGCGGGTTCGGGAAGACTATGAGCGGCGCCAATTTCATCCTGTTGATCAATGTGTCGGTCGCCGGCCTGTTGGCGGCGTCCTTCATCGCGGTCGCGTTGCATGAGGCCGGCCGCGCCGCGCCGCGCTGGCTGGCGTTCGGCTATCTGCTGGGCATGGTGTATTTCGCCATCGAATTCAGCATCCCCGCCTTCGACAATGCGCGGCCGGTGGTCGTTGCCGCCTTCGCGGTGTTCCTGGGCGCCACCATCGCCTTCAATGGCGGCCTGGCGCACAAATACGGCGTGTCGCCGCCGTGGAAGCAGATGCTGTTCTTCCTCGTCGCCACCTCTGTCGCGGTGTATTTCGTGCAGGACCTGCCGCGCCAGTCGCTGGCCCGCATGATGGCCTACCAGCTTCCCTATGCGGTCATGCAGTTCATCGGTCTCGTGATCGTGTGGTCGTCGCGGCAAAGGCACGCCCGTCTCGACCACATCCTGATGGCGGTGCTGGCGGCCAGCGGGTTACAGTTTGCCTCAAAGCCGCTCATCGCGCATGTGCTCGGCGGCTGGGGCGCCAACCCGCAGGCCTATCTGCAAAGCAACTACGCGCTGGTGTCTCAGTCGCTCGGCACCGTCTTTGGCTCGGCGCTGGCGCTGCTGATTCTGGCCATCCTGGTTCGCGACGTGCTCGCCGAGGTGACGTCGAGGTCGGAGACGGACACGCTTTCGCGCCTGCTCAACCGCGGCGGCTTCGCCCGCCACGCTGAGCAGGCAGTGCTGGGCGCCGTGCGTCAAAGCGTGCCGGTCGCGCTGGTCATCGCCGACCTCGATCATTTCAAGACCGTCAACGACAGCTTCGGCCATGCGTCCGGCGACCGGGTGATCGAGACCTTTGCCGGTTTCCTGCGCGAGGCCGCCGCCGGCCACCATGTCGCCGGCCGCATCGGCGGCGAGGAGTTCGCCATCATCCTGCCGGGAACCAACCTTGCCGCCGCCCGGCTGTTCGCCGAGGGCGCGCGCAGCGCTTTCAGCGCGCTGCCCATCGATGGACTGCCGGTGGACAATCGCTGCACGGCAAGCTTCGGCGTCGCCGAGCTTCATCCGAGCGAGGATTTTGCCGGTCTGATGCGGCGCGCCGACCAGGCACTTTACCAGGCGAAGAATGCCGGGCGCGATTGTGTGCGTGTCTCCGCCGGGCCGGCCGGCGGAAGAGAGATTACAGCCGGCGCTGGTTAGATCCGGATCACTGGCAGGGGCTGAGCTCGGGCATCTCGCCATCAGCAAGCCCGTACATATAGCTGCGCCCTTTCACGAACACCGGCGGCCGGTAACAATCGCCGGAGCCGGTGATTTCGTCCGATTCATTCTCGTAGATCACCTTGGGCTGGCCGGCGCTGGTGTAGTCGGACAGCTGCTTGGCCAATTTGCCTTCGCCGACCAGGATGCGCTTGTAGCCGGCGGCGCTGTCGATGACGAGATTGCCGAGCGAATCGGCGTAGACGCGGTCGTGGTGGCGTGCGCCGGCGAGCGCTGGCGCCGCCAGGCCAACGACGGAAGCCGCCACGATGAGCGCCGCAAGGCGCATTCTTTCCGAGTTCGAACGCATGGCGTCCTCCTTGTTTAGAGGAAAGCCTCCTCGAATCAGAAATTAACCTTTTCTTAACCTTTGTTAAGAGGCCGGCGCGTTTCGCAGCGATGTCTCGGTAAACATGGTTAATATCCGACTGGGTGGAAAATCCGGTGGCCATCTTTCGGCCATGCTTGGCCGCACCATCGCGGCCGGCGTCCAGTTCGGCATAGGATGACCTTGATCTTGGCAACGCATCGTGGCCAGTTTGCCGCGCGGGAGGGACAGCATATGGCGCCAGGCCGGACGTTTCGGGTGACGCTTGTCCTGTCGCCGCTTCTGGTCGCCATGGCCTGCGTGCCGCAGAATGATCCTCCGAGAGCCGGCAACAGGGCCGCTACGTCGTTCTCGCTGGCGCCTGCCGCCTCGGCGGGCGGTGCCGGCACCGACATGACCTCGCCGCAGCCGCGCACCGCGACCTACAGTTGCGCCGATGGCGGCAGGATGACCATCGAGAATCTCGGCACCTCGGTGCATGTTCTCGGGTCCGACGGTACCAGCGAAGATCTGCAGGCCTCGCCGGCCAACCAGAACAGCCGTTACCAGCAGGCGCATGACGCGATTGTGATCGATGGCCGCGAAGCGCTGGTCATGAAGGCTGGGTCGACGCCGGTGACCTGTAAGCGCTGACTTGGGGGCCATGTCGGACCTGTATGTTGCACTGCAGCGATAGCGAGCCGGCTTCGGCCCAATCACCGCTAATCGATTGAAGCCTGCGCCTGCCTTTTAGTCAGACTAAATTACGTTTTCGAAACGGTTTTCTGGCTTTGACGCGGTGCAAAAAGAGCATTAGAAACCGGCTGTCCGAAGTCGCATCCGGAAGCGGCAATGCCGCATTTCCACCTGAGGCTCCAGGGACGCCGAACTGGGGGAGCCATGAGCAAATCACCAGCCACCCGCGCAAGACCGCTTTCGCCGCACCTGACCGTGTACCGGCCGCCGATCACCATGACGATGTCGATCATCCATCGCATCACCGGCGGCGCGCTCTATTTCGGCACGCTGCTGGTCGCCATATGGCTGATGGCGGCGGCAAGCTCGCAGCCGACATTCGACTGGGTCAATTGGGCCTTCGGCACCTGGCTCGGCCGGCTGATCCTGTTCGGCTACACCTGGGCGCTGATGCACCACATGCTGGGTGGTGTGCGCCATCTGGTCTGGGACACCGGCGCCGGCCTCGAGAAGCACACGGCCTCGAAGATCGCCTGGGCGACGCTGGCCGGCTCGGTCCTGCTCACGCTGCTGATCTGGATCGCCGGCTATATGGCGCGGGGAGCCTGATCATGAGCACTGGCAAGACCGACATGCGCACGCCGCTGGCGAAAGTCCGCGGCCTGGGTTCCGCCCGCGAGGGCACCGGGCATTTCTGGCGCCAGCGCCTCACTGCCATCGCCAACATCCCGCTGACGCTGTTCTTCGTCGGTTTCCTGACCGCGCTCAACGGCGGCGGCTACGTTGAGGTGCGGGCATCGCTCGCCAATCCGTTCGTGGCGCTGGTGCTGGCCCTGGTGCTCATCTCCGGCCTCATCCACATGCGGCTCGGCATGCAGGTGATCATCGAGGACTACGTGCATGGCGAAGGCATGAAGCTGGCGCTTATCGCGCTCAATACGTTTTTCACCATAGCGGTCGGCGTCGCCTCGATCTTCGCCCTGCTCAAGCTGGCATTCGGAGGCTGAGTTGGCCAAGGACGCAAAAGGAGCCAACACCGGTTCCGCTTACACCTATGTCGATCACAAATTCGACGTGGTGGTCGTCGGCGCCGGTGGCGCCGGCCTGCGCGCCACGCTCGGCATGGCCGAACAGGGCCTGCGCACCGCCTGCATCACCAAGGTTTTCCCGACCCGCTCGCACACGGTGGCGGCGCAAGGCGGCATCGCCGCTTCGCTGTCCAACATGGGGCCCGATTCCTGGCAGTGGCATATGTACGACACCGTCAAGGGTTCGGACTGGCTGGGCGATGTCGACGCCATGGAATATCTGGTGCGCGAAGCGCCGGCGGCGGTCTACGAGCTCGAACATTACGGCGTGCCGTTCTCGCGCACCGAAGAAGGCAAGATCTACCAGCGGCCGTTCGGTGGCCACATGATGAATTACGGCGAAGGCCCGCCGGTGCAGCGTACCTGCGCGGCCGCAGACCGCACCGGCCACGCCATCCTGCACACGCTCTACGGCCAGTCGCTGAAGAACAACGCGCAGTTCTTCATCGAGTATTTCGCGCTCGACCTGATCATGGAGCCGGACGGCACCTGCACCGGCGTCGTCGCATGGAACCTCGACGACGGCACCATCCACCGCTTCTCGGCCAAGATGGTGGTGCTGGCGACCGGCGGCTATGGCCGCTCCTATTTCTCGGCGACTTCGGCGCATACCTGCACCGGCGACGGCGGCGGCATGGCCGCACGCGCCGGCTTTCCGCTGCAGGACATGGAGTTCGTGCAGTTCCACCCGACCGGCATCTATGGCGCCGGCTGCCTGATCACCGAAGGCGCGCGCGGCGAGGGCGGCTATCTCGTCAACTCCGAGGGCGAGCGCTTCATGGAGCGTTACGCGCCGTCGGCCAAGGACCTTGCCTCGCGCGACGTCGTCTCGCGCTGCATGACGCTGGAGATCCGCGAAGGACGCGGCGTCGGCCCGAAGAAGGACCACATCTTCCTGCACCTCGACCATCTCGATCCGGCCGTGCTGCACGAGCGGCTGCCGGGCATTTCGGAATCGGCAAAGATCTTTGCCGGCGTCGACCTGACCAAGGAGCCGATCCCGGTCCTGCCGACGGTGCACTACAATATGGGCGGCGTGCCGACCAATTACTGGGGCGAGGTGCTCAACCCGACGCCGAGGAGCCCGGACAAGGTGTCGCCCGGGCTGATGGCGGTCGGCGAGGCGGGCTGCGCCTCGGTGCATGGCGCCAACCGGCTGGGTTCGAACTCGCTGATCGACCTGGTGGTGTTCGGCCGCGCGGCCGCGATCCGGGCCGGCCAGGTCATCGACCGCAAGTCGGCGATCCCGGCGCCCAACGAAGCCTCTGTCGAAAAGATCATGGGCCGCTTCGACCGCCTGCGCCACGCCAACGGCTCGACGCCGACGGCAAGCTTGCGCGAAAAAATGCAGCGGGCAATGCAGGAAGACGCGGCGGTGTTCCGCACGCAGGAATCGCTGGAGAATGGCTGCAAGCGTATTTCGGAAATCTGGACCGAGCTCAAGGACATCAAAGTGTTCGACCGCTCGATGATCTGGAACTCCGACCTGGTCGAAACGCTGGAACTGGAAAACCTGATGGCCAACGCCATCACCACGGTCTACAGCGCCGAGGCGCGCAAGGAGAGCCGCGGGGCGCATGCGCGGGAAGACTTTTCGGCACGCGACGACACGGCCTGGCGCAAGCATACGCTGGCCCGGCTCAGCGAAGGCGGCAAGGTGACGCTGTCCTACCGGCCGGTGCATACCGAGCCGCTGCTGGCGGAAAAGGACGGCGGCATCAGCCTCGCCAAGATCGCGCCGAAGGCCAGGGTGTATTGACCATGGCGCTGGCGGCCTCGGGATATTCCGCTACGCCCCTTCCGGCCAAGCTCGGCCTGAAGGACGGGATGACCGCCGCCTTCATCGCGCTGCCATCGGAACTCGATGAGCTGGCCGATGCTGTTGCCTTTGCCAATGTCGACCGGCTGGCCGATTGGTCTGACATTTCGGGAACGACCCAAAAATACGATGCCGTCCATGCCTTCACCCGGCAGCGCGCCGAGATCGAGGATCGCCTCGGCGATGTCGAAGCGGCGATCAAGCGCGACGGCATGGTCTGGGTGTCCTGGCCGAAGAAGGCATCGAAGGTGCCGACCGACGTCACCGAGAGCGTCGTTCGCGCCGAGGCGCTGAAGCGCGACCTGGTCGATGTGAAAGTCGCCGCCGTCAATGAAATCTGGTCCGGGCTGAAGCTCGTCATCCGAAAAGACCGCAGGTAACGGTTGAACTGACGCTCCCCAAGAATTCGAAGATCCAGCAAGGCAAAACCTGACCGAAGCCGGATGGCGCACGGTCTCTATCGCGCTTTTCGATGACCTCTGCGATATGGCTGGCGCTGTCGACTTTGCACAGATCGACCGGCTGGCCCGTCTGATCGAGAATTTCGGCGCTCGCCTGAAATACGAGGCCGTCCATCTATCACACAACAATGCGCTTAGAGCGGTTCACCGTTTCACGGAAACGTCGAACCGCTCATGCACGCCGTTCGCCCAAAACCGAGGTCACTTTTGAGCGACGTATATTAGCGATCTCGAAAGTAATTGGCCGTTTGATATTTGCGCTCATCAGCATTGCCTTAGTATAGCTTTAAGTGATTCTCGATATCCACTTCCGAAATCGTCGATCGAGTGCGAAGTATGCGCGGATTTCATGCTATTCGTTGCTGGCCAATTGGATCATTGGTCAGCGTCGCGACAGTGGGGTCGCTCACCTGGCTCGTGTCGCTGGTTTATCTTCAGGAGAAAAGGCTGCTGGCGGTCCTTGGCCTGGGCGCTCTGTGCTCGCTTCTCTTGCTGGATCGCCTCCAAGGGGTCAGGACGGATCAGCCAACAAGCAGGTGGTTCAGCGCCTACTTGTCGCTTATTCCTTGTTTTCTCTTCCTTTTCTATGTCTACGTCGAAAGTGTTTTCGGCTATTTCGATTGGGGCGCGATGTTCATGC
>NZ_JBFULQ010000029.1:0-23971 GCF_054049815.1 Mesorhizobium sp. P5_C1
CATCTGGTGCTTTGATTGCCGGCGGCAGCTTCGTCGGTTCGTTGTTTGCCGGAGAAACACATGCCGCGGCGCTTTCCACACTTGGCTTTCCCGAGTTGAAGCGCGTCTACGACAAGACCCACGCCGCCGCCGAGGGCTATGAGACCACGATCGTGGCACGCTGGGGCGACCCGCTCGTCGCGGGTCTGCCGGATTTCGACGGCAACAAGGTCGCTGCCGACGAGCAAGAGAAGCGCTTTGGTTACAACTGTGACTACATCGCCTTCCTGCCGCTGCCAAAAGGCACGGTCAATTCCGACCACGGCCTGCTCTGCGTCAACAACGAATACATCTCGCCCAATGTCATGTTTCCCGGCACGACCGAGGATGACGCCGGCAAGACGATGAGCAAGGAACAGGTCGATCTCGGCATGGCCGCCATGGGGCACTCGATCGTCGAAGTGCTGTTGAAGGATGGCAAGTGGTCGTTGGTCGAGGACAGCCCGCTCAACCGCCGCATCACCGCCAACACCGAAATGACCGTTTCCGGTCCGGTTGCCGGCCATGCCTTGATGCAGACCTCGGCCGATGCTACCGGCAAGAAGGTGCTCGGCACCAGTTACAATTGCAGCGGCGGCTTCACTCCGTGGGGAACCGTGCTGACCTGCGAGGAAGGTGTTTCCGACCTGTTCGGCGGCGATCCGAAGAAGGCGCCGAGCGCGGAAATCCTCGATCGTTATGGCTTCGACGGTTCCGACATCTATGGCCGTGGCCGCTTCCACGACCGCTTCAATCTCGACAACGAACCGAACGAGGCCAACCGTTTCGACTGGGTGGTCGAGATCGATCCCTATGATCCCCAGTCCAAGCCGGTGAAGCGCACGGCACTTGGCCGCATGTCGCATGAGGCGTCCACCGTCGTCCTCAACAAGGACGGCCGCGTCGTCGTCTACATGGGCGACGACGATTATTTCGAATACATGTACCGCTTCGTCTCGAACAAGGCTTACGATCCGGCCAAACCGGCCTCCGGCAACGACCTGCTGGACGATGGCGTGCTTTCGGTCGCGCGCTACGACGCCGACGGCTCCATGACCTGGCTGCCGCTGGTTCACGGCCAAGGCAAGCTTACGGCTGAAAACGGCTTTGCCGATCAGGCCGAAGTGCTGCTGAAAACACGGCTGGCGGCGGACGCGCTGGGTGCCACGCCGATGGACCGCCCCGAGGACATTGAGACCAATCCTGTGACCGGCCGCGTCTATGCGGTGATGACCAAGAACAAGAAGCGCGACCAGTCGAAGGTCAATCCGGCCAACACGCGTCCGGAAAACCTCTGGGGCCACATCGTCGAACTGATCCCGCCAGGCGGCCGCGGCGTGGACGCCGACCATACCGCCGACAAATATGCCTGGGATCTGTTCGTGCTGTGCGGCAACCCGAAGGACGCCGCGGTCGGCGCCACCTTCCATCCGGAAACATCGGACAATGGCTGGTTCGTCTGCCCCGACAACATCACCTTCGATCCGGCCGGCCGGCTCTGGGTGGCGACCGACGGTGCCAATGATTTCGACCTGCCGGACGGCGTCTACGGCGTCGACACCGAAGGCCCGGCGCGTGGCCTGCCGAAGCTGCTGTTCACTTGCCCGCATGGCGCCGAAGCGACCGGCCCTTGCTTTACCCCCGACGGCACGACCTTGTTCCTGTCGGTCCAGCACCCGGCCGAGGACGCCGAGACGCTCGACAAAGTGCAGACACTGTGGCCCGACTTCAAGGACGGCCAGTTGCCCCGCCCGTCCGTGGTCGCCATCCGCCGCAAGGACGGGCAGCCGGTCGGCGCCTAATCAGTCTGGTCACACAAAAAGGCGGAACGCGCGTTGCGCGTTCCGCCTTGCGGCCCGGGAGGACACTGAAATTGGCACCGCCCCGGTTACGGGGCGATGTCTTGCCGGCTCAGATCGTCTTGGCCGACATCTGCGCGGCGATGTAATCGGCCTGGCGGATCGCCAGCGACACGATCGTCAAGGTCGGGTTTTCGGCGGCACCCGTCGTGAACTGGCTGCCGTCCGACACGAACAGGTTCTTGATGTCGTGCGTCTGGCCATGCTTGTTGACGACGCCGTCTGCCGCCTTCTCGCTCATCCGGTTGGTGCCGAGATTGTGGGTCGACGGATAGGGCGGCGTCGGGAAGGTGCGCGTGGCGCCGACCGCGGCATAAAGCGCCGAGGCCTGCTTGTAGGCATGGTTGCGCATCGCGGTATCGTTCGGGTGATCGTCGAAATGCACGTCGGCGATCGGCATGCCGTGCTCGTCCTTCATGTCGGCATGCAGCGTGATGCGGTTCTCCGCGCGTGGCATGTCCTCGCCGACGATCCACAGCCCGGCCATGTGGTCGTAGTGGTCGAGCGCCGTGGTGAACGAGCGGCCCCAGGCCCCTGGATCGAGGAAGGCCGCCATGAACGGCAGGCCGAGCGACAGCGTCTCGAACTCGTAGCCGCCGACGAAGCCGCGTGACGGATCATGGCGCGCCTCGTCGCGGATGATGCCGGCCATGGTGGTGCCGCGATACATGTGCACCGGTTTGTCGAAGATGGCATAGACCGAGCCCGTGGTGTGGCGCATGTAGTTCTTGCCCACCTGCCCCGATGAGTTGGCAAGGCCGTCGGGGAATTTGCCCGACGACGAATTGAGCAGCAGCCGCGGGCTTTCGATTGAGTTGCCGGCGACTGCGACGATACGGGCTTTCTGCTCTTGCAGCTTGCCATCCTTGTCGGCGTAGACCACGCCGGTCACCTTGCCCGAGGCGTCATGGTTGATCTTGATCGCCATGGCGTTCGGCCTGACCTCGAGATGGCCTGTTGCCTCGCCCTTGGGGATCTCGGTGTAGAGCGTCGACCATTTGGCGCCCCATTTGCAGCCCTGGAAGCAAAATCCGGTTTGCTGGCAGGACAAGCGGTCGTCGCGCTCGACCGAGTTGATGGCCATGTTGCCGGTGTGGCATTCCTTATAGCCAAGCTTGTCGGCGCCAGCCTTCAACACCTTGAAATTGTTGTTGCCCGGCAATCTCGGCCAGTCATTGGTCCCGGTGACGCCCATCTTGGCTTCGGCCTTGGCATAGTAGGGCTCCATCTCGGCCAACGTGATCGGCCAGTCGAGCAGGGTGGCACCTTCCACTTTGCCATACGTCGACAGCGTCTTGAACTCATGCTCCTGGAAACGCAGCGACGCTCCGGCCCAGTGGGTCGTCGAACCCCCGACCGACTTGACGATCCAGGCCGGCAGGTTCGGAAAATCCTTGGCCACACGCCAGTCACCGGAGGTGGTGCGCTTGTCCTTCCAGGCGAGCTGGGTGAACGAATCCCACTCGTCGTTGACAAACTCCTCATATTCGTGGCGCGCGCCGGCCTCCAGGATGACGACGTCGACACCCTTCTGGGCAAGTTCGTTCCCGAGCGTACCGCCGCCGGCGCCCGAGCCGATGATGACGACCACGCCGTCGTTGTTCAGGTCAAATGCTGTTGCCATGGTTTCCTCCCATGATTTCTGTTTGCGGGTTCAAAACGACGGGGCTCAGAGCCACTCGATGTCGTTGAAACCGCGCGCGATGTAGCCGCCCTTGGAAAAGGACTCGCCCTCGTAGCCGAAGATCGGCCAGACCTCTTTCTGGTTGTAGAGGCTGACGACGAGGCCGCCACGGATGGCCTGGAAGAACGGCGTCGCCTCGATCTGCTTCAGCACCGCGACGCGCTGCTCCTCCCAGCCAAGGCCCCGGTAGCCTCCGTCCCCAGACTTCTTGTCAAGGTCGGCGATACCGTCTTCGATCATCGTCTTGTAGGCGGCGTCCTTGCCGGCCTGCTCGTCATGGCCTTTCACCGCGATGGCGTAATATTTGTCGGGAACCTGATCATGCGGATAGATGTCGCGCGCCATCTGGATCAGCGTCGCCATGGTTTCGGGCTTGAGCGCGGATGTCTCGAGCCCCCAGGCATGTTCGGGGCTGATGACCGCGCTGCCGGAAATGACGAGCAGCGCACCAATGCCACCGCGTTTGAGAAGCTCACGACGTGAAAGTCCAGGCTTCCCGTCATAGATCGTGACCATAATATTCCTCCCTGCTTGCTATTTGCGCCCCTTGAAGCGCGCCACAATCGACGTGCTTCAAGACCTTGTTTGTGCATCTCGTTGTCCCAAAACCGCTGCGCACTTTTGGGCGAAATGCTTGAGCGCGCCGTTGCTGGCGCCGCACGCGCCGGTGCGGCCGCATTGTCTCCTATTGGAAGCGGCCTCCTCGTTGCAGAACCTCGATCTTGTAGCCGTCCGGATCCTCGATGAAAAAGAAGCGGGCGATCGGCGAACCGTCATGGTTGAACTCGACGATCTTCTTCGGGTTGAGGCCGAGCGCGCCGAGGCGATCATGTTCGCTGTCGAGGTCGGCGATCGAGACCGCGAGGTGGCCGTAACCATCGCCGAGCACGTAGGGCTCGACCCTACCCTTGTTCACGGTCAGTTCGAGCTCGAACCCGGTTTCGGCGTTGCTGAGGTAAATGAGCGTGAACGTCTCGAAGTCCAGCCTGTCGGCAACATCGAGCCCGAAGGCATTCCTGTAGAAATCGACGGATCGGGCCTCGTCGAGAACCCGGATCATGGAATGAATTGCTTTGGCCAAATCAGTCTCCGCCCTTGTGTGGAGCCAATTATGGGCAGAGCGGGGAAAAGGTGGTGGCAGCCGGTTACCACGCCCAAAACCGTGAACTGGCGACGCGCTTTAGGGGACAGGGACGAAAGTCCGATTGCCGTTCCGGCAATTTTGCCAGAGAATGCGCACGGGGACAGGTCGAGCAGTATCAGACCGTACGCCTGCCCGCCCAAGACCAACAAGCATGGGAGGTTTGTCGGATGTGCAGGGTATTTGCGGGCCAGGACCCCGAAGGCTATCGCCAGATCAATCGGTCGATTCGCATTGACGGCCACTCCACCAGCATCCAGCTTGAGGCGACCTTCTGGGCGTTGCTCGATGAAATCGCCGAAAACCAAGGCCTGACGACGCCGAAATTCATCTCCAAGCTTTACGACGAAGCCATCGAGATCAACGGCGCCATTCCAAACTTTGCCTCCATGCTGCGCACCACCTGCGCGCTCTATTTGCGCGGCCATCGGCCAGGCATGGATGAACAGGCGATGCCGAAGCGGCAAGCTGCCTAGCTGTCGACCGCGACAGCAAGAGCCAGCCGGCTCATATCGCTGAACAGCTCCTGGCGCTCGGAGTAGTCGGTCAGTTCATCGGTCTCGATGTTGTCGACCACCGTGCACATCGACAGTGCCCGAGCCCCGAAATGGGCCGCGATGCGATAAAGCGCGCTGGTTTCCATATCCACGGCCAGAGCACCGGCTGCCTGCGCATCGGCAAAGCGGCCGCGTCCTTCAGGATGATAGAAGATGTCGCTGCAAACCGTCAGGCCGGCACAATGGTCGATGCCAAGTTCGGCTGCCTTGGTCAGCGCGCAGCTGAGAAGTGCTGGATCCGGACCGGCGACAGCCTTGTAGAGGCCGAAAACCTGGCCGCTTTGAGCGCTTTCCGCCTGTGCCGATTGCGAGATGACCAGGCTGCGCAGCTTGGCCTTGGCCGTCAGGCTGCCGCAGGTGCCCGTGCGGATCAACGTCCGAGCGCCATAATAGTCAAGTAATTCATGCACATAGATCAGAAACGACGAGACGCCGATGCCGGTCGCTTGAATGCTGATGGGTCTGCCGCGAAACAGTCCGGTAAAGCCAAGGGCGCCGCGTCGGCGATTGATGCAGCGCGGCGCTTCCAGAAAAGTTTGCGCCATCCATTCGGCGCGCTGCGGGTCACCCGGCAACAACACCGTGTCGGCGTAGGCACCCTTGTCTGCTTCGTTGTGTGGCGTCAACCGCTGCTCCCCCAAGCCCGCCTGCCGTTTCAGCCCTCAATCATGGCGTTGTCACGGCGTCTTGCAAGGAAAAGAACATCAGGAGATTCTAATTCTCCAGCACATCCTTGACGATCGTCGCCAGTTGCTTGAGCGAAAACGGCTTTGGCAGGAAGCCGAAATGCGCGTCCGCCGGCAGGTTTCTGGCGAATGCATCCTCGGCATAGCCGGACACGAAGACGAATTTGATGTCCGGCTGGCGCTTGCGCAGTTCACCGAGCAACGTCGGCCCATCCATTTCAGGCATCACCACGTCCGAAACGACGATGTCGACCTTGCCGCCCAGCGCCTCGAACACTTCCAGCGCCTCGACGCCCGAGGAGGCCTCGTGCACGGTATAGCCGCGTGACACCAGCGCCCGCATCCCGCCCATGCGCACGGCGTCCTCGTCCTCGACGAGCAGCACCGTGGCCGAGCCGGACAGATCCTTGGCCGCATCGGCAACCTTCACCGGTGCCGCCGGCAGATCGTCGGGCTGGCCTGCTTTTTTCGCTTCCGCTATATGACGCGGCAGGAAAATGCGGAAAGTCGAGCCCTTGCCGACCTCGGAATCGCAGAAGATGAAGCCGCCGGTCTGCTTGATGATGCCGTAGACCATCGACAGGCCAAGCCCGGTGCCCTTGCCGACCTCCTTGGTGGTGAAGAAGGGCTCGAAAATCTTCTTCAGCACGTCGGGCGCGATGCCGCTGCCGGTATCCTCGACCTCGACCACGACATAGTCGGCCGGGGTGAGTTCACGGTAGGAGAAGGCCTTGCATTCCTCGGCGGTCACATTGCGCGTGCGCACGGTGAGATCGCCGCCGGCCGGCATGGCGTCGCGCGCGTTGACCGCAAGGTTGACCACCACCTGTTCGAACTGCCCGATATCCACCTTGACCGGCCACAGGTCGCGGCCATGGTCGACCTTCAGCTTGATGTCGTTGCCGACAAGGCGGGCCAGCAGCATCCTGAGATCGGCCAGCACGTCGGTCAGGTTGAGCACTTCCGGCCGCAGCGTCTGCTTGCGCGAGAAGGCAAGCAATTGCCGCACCAGCGAGGCCGCCCGGTTGGCATTCTGCTTGATGTTCATGATGTCGGGGAAGGACGGGTCCGACGGACGGTGGTTGGTCAACAAAAGGTCGGACGCCATGATGATGGCGGTCAGCACATTGTTGAAGTCGTGCGCGATACCGCCGGCAAGCTGGCCGACCGCCTGCATCTTCTGGCTTTGCGCCATCTGCCCTTCAAGCGCCTTCTGCTCCGTCGTCTCGACGGCGTAGACGATCGCAGACTCCTCAGCCCCCTCGCCGCCGGTGCCGTCGGCGACCGCGTTGACGTAGAAACGGATGTGCCGGTCGTCGTTGCCGGGCAGCAAGGTATCGATCGGCTCGATGTCGGCCTGCCGCTGCTGCGCCTTTTCGAAAGCCGCGGCGAAGGCCGGCCGGTCGCGCTCATGGATCACCGTGTCGAGCCGCACGCGGCGATCGACCGCGTCCCGGTCGACGACGGACGAAAACAGCGACAGGAACGGCGCATTGGTGCGCAGGATGCGCCCGCTGTGGTCGACGCCGGCGATCGCCATCGGTGTCGAGTTGAAGAAGCGGGTGAAGCGCACTTCCGAAGCACGCAGGTCGGCCGAGGCGTCCTCGCCCTGCGTGCGGTTCAGCACGATCGTGCGCGTCGGCCCGTTGAGGCCTTCGCGGCTGGCCGAAACGCGGTGCATGAAGCGCACCGGCAGCGCCTCGCCCGTCATCGTCGTCAGGTCGAGATCGATGACCGCGTTGCGTGTCGTTCCGGGGTCGGCCTTGACCGAGCGGACCAGCGCCATGCCGTCTCCGGCCACGATCTCCGGCAGGGTGACGGAGCCGGGCGTGAAACTGGTAAGGTCGATGCCCAGCCATTCGGCAAGCGTGGCGTTGATGTAGGTGACACGGCCGTCCTGGTCGGCTGAAAAGAAGCCGGCTGGCGCATGGTCGAGGTGATCGATCGCCTTCTGCAGGTCGAGGAAGAAACGCTCCTGCTCGGCCCGCTCTTGCGAGATGTCGGCAAGCTGCCAGGCCAGCATCGGCAGCCGCTGGCCCGGAACTCTGAAGGCGCGGGCACGCGCCCGATACCAGCGGGCGCCGGGCTCGGCGCCCGGCCGAATGGACTGCGCGAGACGAAACTCGCCGTCGCCCGACTGTCCGTCGCGCAGGCCGGACGCCAGCCGATAGATCGTCACCGAGGCTTCGGGGACATCCGAGAGCAACCCCTCGACCGTCTTCAGGTCGGCCGCCGACGTCGCTCCGGTCATGTCGGCATAGGCCCGATTGGCGTAGACGACGCGGCCCTTGGTGTCGGTGACGAGAAGGCCCTGCGACATAGAATCAACGAATGCCTTCGAGAGTTCGTCACCGGTCGAGCGTGGCGTGATCTGCACGAAGCCGATCGCCGTGGCGAACAGGAAGCCGACGCCGATCATCGCCAGCACACCGAGCATACCGAGCAGGAAAGGGTCGCCGAGGCGCTCGCGGAAAAGGCCGAAGACAATAGCGGCCCCGGTCAGAACGACGATGAAAATGATGAGCCGGGTAACCGCGCCCGGTCGCGTATTCTGGTCGACGATCGGTACCGGATAGAAATCGCCGCGCGCTTCCTTGGCCATGTGCCCCCTGCTCGTGAATCCGGTGTTCCGACACCCGCCCTTGACCGGTTGAATCATATTCTCCTGGTCCGGAAAAGGCCTGGGCGGCAAATGTCGGATAAAAATGATATCTTCCGGCCTTCGGAGTTTTCAAGCTGTTCATCAAGAGCGGAAACGCATTGCGGTAGCCCGCCGCAACGGTCTAGTGTCGCATCACCTCCTCAGGGCAATCAGGGAAAACCAATGCAATGGCTGGATAGCGTGGCGGGCCCCGGTTATGCCGCAGCACTGTTGTGGACTTTTGCAGCGCTTGTCCTGCTGGTCATCGTTCTCGTTATCATCAAGCTTGTGCGCAACCTGACGTTCGGAACCTTCGTTGCCGGCGGCAGGAACCGCAAGACGCGGCTGGCCGTCATGGACGCCACCGCCGTCGACAGCCATCGCCGGCTGGTGCTGATACGCCGCGATGATATCGAACATCTGCTGCTGATCGGCGGTCCGACCGACGTTGTCGTCGAACGTGACATCCGGCTTTCGGCGCCACGCCGTCCGGCGCTGACCGGAGATGGCGGCTTGCAGCCGGTGCCGGCCGCCGCGGCCCCAGCGGCGAAACCGCGTGCACCTCAATCCGCTCCTCTGCCGCCGGCCAGGCAAGCACCTGCTCCGCAGCCGGTGAATGCGGCGGCGCCCGCACGCCCGCGCCAGGCAGCGCCAGCACCGGTGCCTGCACCAGCACCGCTACCGAAGCCACAGCCGACCAATGTCACACCGCTGCCCGCCTATGGATCCGCGAACGCCAATGCCGTCAGGCAGGCGCCACCGCCGCCAACGCAGGACAGCATCGACGATAAGCTGATGAAGGAACTCGAAGTGTCGCTCGACCAGCCGCGTTCGAGCAGCCCGGTGAGCAAACCGGCGGCGAAGGCGCCGCAGTCGCTCGACGACGAAATGACGAAGCTTCTGGGCGAACTCTCCAGCCAGAAGAGATGATCAGAATCTGACCTGCGCAGCCGGCCGGGGAATTGGGCCGGGCGGGCGCGCCAACAAAAATGGCCGGAAAACCGGCCATTCTTATATCAACATCGCCGCAAACCGTCATGAGCACAGCCCATGGGCTATGCGTCAGTCGTCGCGATAGACCTTTTCGCGGCGCTCATGCCGCTCCTGCGCTTCGATCGACAACGTTGCGATCGGACGCGCATCAAGCCGCTTCAACGCGATCGGCTCGCCGGTCTCCTCGCAATAGCCGTAGGTGCCTTCGTCGATGCGCTGCAGGGCCGAATCGATCTTTGCGATGAGCTTTCGCTGGCGGTCGCGGGCCCTGAGCTCGATAGCGCGGTCGGTTTCCGAAGAGGCGCGGTCGGCGAGATCGGGGTGGTTGGCGTTTTCCTGTTGCAGGATTTCGAGAGTTTCGCGCGCTTCGCGCAATATGTCATTCTTCCAGGTGACGAGCTTTTGGCGGAAGTAGGATTTCTGCCGTTCATTCATGAACGGCTCGTCTTCGGAGGGTATGTAATCGGCGGTAACGATGTCGTTCATTCGACTCACCCAAACTGCCCCAATTTTGGCGCCTATATATTCGCGGTCCGACGCCTGCACAAGCGCAATCGGCCGCTGTCTCACGCAATTGTTAATGTTCGGTGGCGGGCGCCTTTGCAGCAGCGAATGGTCGTTTCGATACCAAACTACGCTTCGACACTTTGGATCCCGTGCAACATGCTTTTCGAAGACCGGCATGATCTTCGCGCCGAAGCACAAGCGCCCTTTGCGGCACCGCACATCGATGATTCGCTGTGTTTGAAGAACACGGGCCATTGTGCGCAGCGGCTTTCTCGTGGCTAATCCAGGAAGTTCGGCATTCGGCGTCAGCGGAGGTTGGGTGGGCACGCTTTATCTGTTGCGACATGCCAAGGCCGGCTGGGCACTGCCCGGCATGCGCGATTTCGACCGCCCGCTCGACGCATCCGGCCGCGCCGATGCCGAAATGATGGGCGCCGCCATGCGGTCCCGCTGCTATGTTCCGGACCTGACCATCTGCTCCAACGCCAAACGCGCCAAGGAGACGCTGGAAGGCCTGGCCGGTCAGACCGACACCGGACGGGTCCTGTTCTTCGACACGCTCTACAGCGAAGACGCCGCCGGTTACCTCCGCCTCATCCGCGACAATGGCGGATCGGGTTCGTTGCTGGTCATCGGCCACAATCCGATGACGGAGGATCTCGCCATGGCGGTTTCGGGCAGCGGCGACGAGACGGCGCGGGCCACGCTCAACCACGGTTTCCCGACCACGGGCCTGGCGGTCGTCCGCTTCGACGGCGACCTGGCAAAAGCCGCCCAGGGCGCCGGCCATCTCGAAGCGTTCCTGACGCCGGCCGATCTCTGACGCCATTTCAAAGCCGGGTTCCACAGCCTATATCGGGCGGACCGAAGCCCGAGAGATCATATTTTGGCATCATCGCTGACCACTTTCACCGACGAGGCGAGGATTGCCCTCGACACGCTGTCGGGCCGCGCCACCGGGCTTTTCTCTCCATCGCTGCGATTGGGTGTCACGGGCCTCTCTCGAGCCGGCAAGACGGTGTTCATATCGGCCTTTGTCCACAATCTGATGCATGGCGGGCGCCTGCCGCTGTTCGAGGCCCAGAAATCCGGGCGCATCGCCCGTGCCTTCCTCGAACAGCAGCCTGACGACGCCGTGCCGCGCTTCCAGTACGAGGATCACATCGCCGCACTGGTCAACGATCGCGCCTGGCCCGATTCGACGCGCGCCATTTCCGAATTGCGGCTGACCATCGAATATGAATCAGCCTCCGGCTGGAACCGCATGTTTGCCTCCGGCAAACTGTCGGTCGATATCGTCGACTATCCCGGCGAATGGCTGCTCGACCTGCCGCTGCTTGGCAAATCCTTCGCCGATTTTTCCGGCGAAGCCTTCGAAATGGCCGTTTTGCCGGTGCGCGAGGACCTGTCGCAGGCCTGGCGGGCGTTGTCGGCGGAGATCGACCCGAACGCCGATGCCGACGAGATGACGGCGCGCCGCCTGGCCGAAAGCTTCGCCGCCTATCTGAAGGCGTGCAAGCTCGACGAGCGGGCGCTTTCGACCTTGCCGCCCGGCCGCTTCCTGATGCCTGGCGATCTCGAAGGCTCGCCCGCACTGACCTTCGCGCCCCTGCCTAGGCTGGGCGACAGGCGCGCACGCCCAGGGTCGCTGCACGCCATGATGGACAGGCGTTACGAGGCCTACAAGACGCATGTCGTCAAACCGTTCTTCCGCGAACACATCACGCGCCTCGATCGTCAGATCGTGCTGATCGATGCCATGCAGGCCCTGAACGCTGGCCCCGGCGCCATGGCCGACCTCGAGCGCGCGGTGACCGAGATCCTCAGTTGTTTCCGTCCCGGCCGAGGCAGCTTCCTCACCGACCTGTTTTCACGGCGCATCGACCGCATCCTGGTTGCCGCGACCAAGGCCGACCATCTGCACCACGAAAGCCATGACCGCTTGCAGGCGATCGTGCGGCGGCTTGCCGACCGTGCCGTGGCCCGCGCGAATTTCACCGGCGCCGATGTCGATGTCGTCGCCATGGCGGCGGTGCGCGCGACGCGCGAAGGCACTGTCAAGCAGGGCCGGGAGACACTTCCCGTCATCATCGGCACGCCGATCGCCGGGGAGAAGATCAACGGCGAAACTTTTGACGGCAAAACGGAAACTGCCATATTTCCCGGTGATTTACCGGAGAACATTGATGCGGTGTTCGATGCTTCGGGGCCCGATCACAAGCAGGATACCGGGGATCCGGCAATCCGCTTCGTCCGTTTCCGTCCCCCAAAGCTCGAGCGCACCGCCGAAGGTGTCACGCTGTCGCTGCCGCATATCCGGCTCGACCGTGCCTTGCAGTTCCTGATTGGAGATCATCTGGCATGACCGCGCCCCGCAAGCCGGCCGCATTCCGTATCGAGCCGGAAGCCGAATCGAAACAAGAGGCGCCTGAGGCACGCCGTGCCCAGGTCCAGGTTGACTCCGAGCGGAAGCCCCGTGCGATGAAGACCGATGTCGCGATGGTCATCCCGGCGGAAGTCGATGTCTTCGACGAGCCTGACATCGTTGCCGCCGAACCGCCGCCGGCGATCGCCCCCAGAAAGCGGTCGCTGCTCGGCAGCATCTTCTTCGGCGCCTTTGGTGTGCTGGTTTCGCTGGCTGTCGGCCTGTGGACCGATCAGCTCATACGTGACCTCTTTGCGCGTGCCGAATGGCTGGGCTGGCTGGCCGCCGGCATGGCGGCCATTGCCGTGCTGGCGCTTCTGGTCATCCTGATCCGCGAGTTCCTGGCCATCGCCCGCCTCGCCGAGGTCGAAAAGCTGCAGAAGCGAGCGCTCGATGCGATTGCACGCGACGATCCCAAGGCGGCACGATCGGTGGTCGACGAGCTGTCGGCCTTCGTCGCGGCCAAGCCCGAGACCGCGGCCGGCCGCCGCGCGCTGGCCGAACTGCGCGGCGAAATCATCGATGGCGGCAATCTGGTGCGGTTGGCCGAAGCCGAAATTCTCGGCCCCCTCGATGCCAGGGCCAAGGTGATGATTCTCGAGGCGGCCAAACGCGTCTCGCTGGTGACGGCGGTCAGCCCGCGCGCGCTGGTCGATGTCGCCTATGTCGTGTTCGAGGCCGGACGCCTCATTCGCCGCCTGTCGGAGCTTTATGGTGGGCGGCCGGGAACGCTCGGCTTCTTCCGCCTCGCGCGCAGCGTGCTGGCGCATCTGGCGGTCACCGGTTCGATCGCCGTCGGCGACAGTTTCGTCCAGCAGATCGTCGGCCACGGCCTGGCGGCGCGCCTTTCGGCCAAGCTCGGCGAGGGCGTCGTCAATGGCATGATGACGGCGCGCATCGGCATCGCGGCGATGGAGACCACGCGTCCCCTACCCTTCAGCGCCGCGAAGCGTCCGGGACTGGGCGATTTCCTCTCGGCGCTGACATCGTTTGCAACCAGGAAAGATGCCGAAACAACCCCATCCGGCAAGTGAACCGGGCTGCAGCTTTTGGACCTTCGGAATTGTTACCGGACTGCTTTCCAGTGGTCCCGTAGTGACGAAGCATTAACCAATCTTGTTCATGGTCAGACGGGTTCCAAACAGCCTCTTTGTTGCCGGGTGTCGTCGATGAAAAGTGTAATTCTGTCCAGCGTCTTGCCCCTGGCAACCGCGATAACAGCACTCGTCGGCATCGCCGGGGCGGCTTCCGCCGCGGAGCCGGACAAGCAGTTCTTCCAGTCGGCCGAAGGCAAATGGATCGGACCCGGCGAAATCGTCGCCGGCAAGTACAAAGGCACCAAATTCAACTGCAGCTTCACCGGCTCGACGCCGGACGGCAAGGTCGGCATGACACTCGACGGCGGTTGCCGGGTCGGCATGTTCACCCAGCAAATGACGGCCACGATCGAGCGCAAGGGCCGCGAGGGCTACAAGGGCAGCTTCATGGGCGGCGCTACCGGTTCCGGCCTCGACATCATCGGCGGCAATGTCGTCGATGCCCGCAAGGTGGTCTTCACCATCAACCGCAACCAGCTGCGCGGCGTGATGCAGGCCCGCATCCCTGACGACAATTCGATGACGGTGACCATTGCGGTGCGTGTCGACGACCAGTTGGTGCCGGTGATCGGCATGAGCCTGAAGCGTGTCGATGCCATCGAAGTCGGCTCCATCGCGCCAAACTGAACAATCATAGATCTCTGAAAGCAAAAAGGCGGCGACCTAACGGTCGCCGCCTCGTTCAAACCGCTTCGATCCTGCGATTAGCCCTTGATCGCGGCCGTCACCTCGTCATACGCCTTGCAGGCGTCGGCCAATGTCGTGGTGCCCTGATATTTGGTTGTCACGGCCTGCACCTTGGCCGTCAGGTCAGCCGCCTTGGATGGGTCCTTGGTGATCGCTTCCTGTAGCGCGGCAGCCATGTCCTGCGCTTTCTTGGTTGCGATCTCGGCCGTGCACTCGGGCGCCTTCGAGCACGCCGAACCGGCCAGCACCGCCAGGCCGACGGCAACAAACAAAAACTTCTTCATGTCAGTCATCTCCTCAAAAGGGCTCGACTTGATCGTCGCTCACCCTCCAATGGCCGAAGCCGAGCGTCCTTAGCCTTCGATTGTGGCAAGATGCAACGCGTTCCCAACGTCAACTTGTGTAACGCGCCCGCAACATCGCCGGTGATCCGGATTCGGGCTGTTCGATCCCCACCGAAGCCCCTATCTTCGCCCCTTGTCAAAGAGACTTCGAAATCGGAATCGATCCTCAAACGAGCGGAATGGCGGCATGGCGGTAGAGGCATCGAGCAACGATCTGGTTCAGGTGGTGGCGCTGCTTGCAGCCGGCGTTGTCGCCGTTCCCATCTTCAAGCGCATGGGTCTCGGCTCGATTCTCGGCTATCTGGCCGCTGGTGTGGTGATTGGCCCGTTTGGCCTGCGCGTCTTTTCCGAATCGGAAGCCATTCTTCACGTCGCTGAGCTCGGCGTGGTGATGTTCCTGTTCATCATCGGACTGGAAATGCAGCCCTCGCGGCTGTGGGGCCTGCGCCGCGAGATCTTCGGCCTCGGTGCACTGCAGGTCGGCGTCTGCGCGGTCTTGCTGACCGCTGTTGGCGTGGCGGGAGGGTTTCCGATCTCGCAATCTTTCGTCGCCGGCGCCGGCTTCGTGCTGACCTCGACGGCGATCGTCATGCAGCTTCTGGAGGAACGCGGCGAAATCGCCGAGCCGAAAGGCCAGCGCATCGTCTCGGTGCTGCTGCTCGAGGACCTCGCCATCGTGCCGCTGCTGGCCCTGATCGCATTCCTGGCGCCCGGCGGCGCCGACACCAGCCTGGCGGAGCGCTTCACCGAGATAGGCATCGGCCTTGCCGCGATTGTCGGACTGGTGCTGGCTGGACGCTATCTGCTCAATCCGTTCTTCCGCATCCTGGCGGATGCCCGTGCCCGCGAGGTGATGACGGCTGCCGCCCTTCTGGTCGTCCTCGGATCGGCGCTCGCCATGCGGCTCAGCGGCCTGTCGATGGCGATGGGTGCATTCCTGGCCGGCGTGCTGCTGTCGGAATCGACCTTCCGGCATCAGCTCGAAGCCGACATCGAACCCTTTCGCGGCATCCTGCTCGGCCTGTTCTTCCTTGCCGTCGGCATGTCGCTCGACCTGCATGTGGTGGTCGCGAACTGGCGGCTGGTTGCCATCTATGTCGTCGCCTACATGGTGATGAAGGCGCTCGGCATCTACATCGTCGCGCGGGTCCTGAAAACCCGCCATCGCGAAGCGTTGGAGCGTGCGGTCTTCATGGCGCAAGGCGGCGAATTCGCCTTCGTCCTTTATTCGGCCGCCGCCGCGGTCGGCATCATCGACAACCGGGCCAACGCGACGCTAACGGCGATCGTCATCATCTCGATGGTGCTGACGCCGCTGGCGATCATCGCCTTGCGGTATCTCACACCGCGCGACGAGCAGTCGCTCGACGGGGTCGAGATTGCCGATGGCCTGACCGGCAGCGTGCTGATCATCGGCTTCGGCCGCTTCGGCCAGATCGCCAGTCAGCCGCTGCTCCTGCGCGGCATCGACGTCTCGATCATCGACAACGATGTCGAAATGATCCAGGCGGCGGCCGATTTCGGCTTCAAGGTCTATTATGGCGATGGCACGCGGCTGGACATCCTGCATGCGGCCGGGGCTGGCCGCGCGCGCGCCGTGCTGATCTGCGTCGACAAGCCGGATGTGGCCGTTCGCATCGCCCAGCTGATCAAGGCCGAATTTCCACTGCTCACTGTGCTCGCCCGGGCTTTCGACCGCGGCACGGCGCTGCAGCTCATTCGTGCCGGCGTCGACTTCCAGCTGCGCGAAACCTTCGAATCGGCGTTGGTTTTCGGCGGCTCGGCGCTGGAATCGCTCGGCGTCGATCCAGAAGACGTGGCAGAGGTGATCGAGGATGTGCGGCGCCGTGATACCGCCCGTTTCGAAACCCAACTCGCCGAAGGTGTTCGTGCCGGACAACGCTTCCTGAGGGGCAATATCGGCACGCCCATTCCCACGCCCCTCACCCAGCCGCGCCGTACCGGCCAGGCACTCAATGAAGAGACGGCCGGTGTTTTGCACAAATCAGAACCCGCGGATTGAACAAGGAATTATGCATGGAATTGGACAGCAGGGCCCTGTCGGTCACCAAATTCTGGCGCGACGCAGGCGAGGATGCATGGTTCGAGAAGAACGAGGCTTTCGATGCCGACTTCCGCAACCGCTTTCTCGATCTCCACTATGCCGCCGCGCGGCGTGAATGCGACGACTGGTCGGCACACGCCGAAGGCTCGCTGGCGTTGATGATCCTGCTCGACCAGTTTCCGCGGAACTGCTTTCGCGGCACCGGCCATATGTGCGCGACCGATCCGTTGGCGAAGTATTTTGCTCAAAAGGCCGTCGCGGCCGGCCATGATCTGGCACTGGAACCTGAAGTCCGCGTGTTCCTGTATTTGCCGTTCGAGCATTCGGAAAACCTTGCCGACCAGGAGGTGTCGGTCGAGCTGCACAAGGCCAAAGCCGAGTTCAACCTGAAATATGCGCTCGAGCACCGCGACATCATCTGGAATTTTGGCCGTTTTCCGCACCGAAACAGGATGCTTGGCCGCGAGACCACACCCCAGGAGCAGGCGTTCCTGGATGGCGGCGGCTTCTCCGGTTAGAAGCTCCTGCTGTCGCCCCGCCCGGGCATCAGACCAGCCACCAATCCCGGCCGGACGGCAATCGCTCGATACCGGAAGTGTCGACCGCGACCAGCCGGTCCGCGACGCTGCGGCCACCGACAACCAGGCCCGGCGCGATCTCCGCCAGCGGCGCCAGCACGAAGGCGCGTTCCAGCATGCGCGGATGCGGCACTTCCAGTCCGGTCTCGTGAATGACGCAGTCGCCGAACACCAGAATGTCGATGTCGATCAGCCGCGGTCCCCAGCGCTCCTCGCGCACCCGCTTCAGTCTGCGCTCGGCATCCAGACAGAGGTCGAGCAAGGCTCGCGGCACCAGTCCGGTGGAAATTTCGGCAGCCGCATTGAGAAAATCCGGCTGATCGAGCTTACCCCAGGGCGGTGTGCGATAGAGCGAGGATACGCCGGTGACGCGCGTATCTGCGTCGGCATCCAGCATGCGCAGCGCCGCGCCCATCGATTTCGCCGGGTCGCCAAGATTGCCGCCAAGGCTGAGATAGACCGTGCTATTCGGGCCAGACAACGGTCACCTCGACGTAATCGATCACACCGGGGACCGGAGCGTTTGGCTTGCGCACCGTGATCTCGGCTTTTTTGATCTGCGGAAAACGCGCCGTCAGTGCACGGGCGACCTCGAGTGCCAGGGATTCGATCAGAAAGCGGCGCTGTCCCGTGATGATCTTTTCGATCTCCGTGAAAGCGATACCGTAGTTGACCGTATCCTCGATGGAATCATCAACAAGCGCCCGGCCGGGATCGACGGTGAGAGCGGCATCGACATAGAAGCGCTGGCCGAGCCTTTCCTCCTCGTCCAGCACGCCGTGCCGGGCAAAGAACGCGCAATTCTTCATGCGGATGACATACATCGCTCAGTTTCTCGCCTGGTCGCTTTGACGCGCCAGCATAGCATCTGCGAGCGCCAGCGCGTCCACGTTGAATGCGACATCATGGACGCGAAACAGATCGGCGCCCTTGAGCCGCAGGATGACGCTGGTCGCCGCCGTTCCGACACCCCTGCCGGCCGCGTCGCGGCCGGTGACGGTGCCGATGAAGCGCTTGCGCGAGGTACCGGCCATCAGCGGCAAGCCAAGTGCACTGAGCTCGGAGAAGCGCGCCATCAGATCGAGATTTTCCTCCGCCGTCTCCTTGGCGAAGCCGAATCCGGGATCGAGCACGATATGGTCGTCGGCGATGCCATGCTGGCGGGCGATTTCCAGCGATTTTCGCAGGAACGCCAACTGATCGGCAATCACGTCGGGCAGCTTCTCGCGGCCCCGCCCGGTATGCATGATGACAAGCCCGGCGCCGGTGTCGGCGGCGACACGGGCAATGTCGGGCTCGCGCTGCAACCCCCAGACATCGTTGACGATGTGTGCGCCGGCGGCCACCGCGAGCCGGGCGGTGTCGGCGCGGTAGGTATCGACCGAAATCAGCACCCCGCCGGCGCTCGCCAGCGCTTCGATCACCGGCAGGATGCGGGCCTGTTCGTCGCTCGCCGATATCGCGGCGGCGCCCGGGCGGGTCGATTCCCCGCCGACATCGACGACCAGTGCTCCTTCCCCCATCATGCGCCGTGCCTGGGCCAACGCCTTTTCGGGAGCGTCGAACAGTCCGCCGTCGGAAAAACTGTCGGGGGTGACGTTGAGTATGCCGACGACCACGGCTTTGCCGCCAAGGTCGAGATGGCGTCCATGCGCCAACTGCCATCGCCTAGCCGTCATTTGCTCAGCAACCATGGGCTCATCAATCAAGAGGCTCATCAACGATGTGTGATCCGCTGCGGATCAATTCCGTTGCGCTGGCAACGGCCGTAAAGCAAGGTGGTCGAAGAGGCAACTTGATGAACCGATCCATGCTTGGCGTGAAACCATCCCTGCTCTGTGCGCTGCTGCTTGCCGCCACTGCCGTCCCGGCTGGTGCGGCCAATCTCGTCAAGACGTACAGCTATTTCGCCATTGGCGGCAGCACCCTCGACGACATCGAGGCACAACTCTCCAAACGCGGGCCGGAGGTCAAAAGCACGGGCACGCGGCACCCGGGCGCCACCCAGATGGCCTTCACCACCCGCATCAGCTATGCCAAGACTTCGAACTCCTGCCGGATCGCCGACGCGGTTGTGACCGTCAAGGTGAAGGTGATCCTTCCCGAATGGCGCCGCCCGCGCAAGGCCGATGCCGATGTTAGGCTGTTCTGGGACACGCTGGCCGCCGACATCAGACGCCATGAAGAGCGCCATGTCGAAATTGCCAAGAACCATGGCCGGGAACTCGAAGAGGACCTGAAAGCCACCTACCCGCAAAGGAATTGCGACGCTGCCAAGGCCAAGGCCGCCGAAATCACCGCGGCAGTTCTGGCCAGGCATGACCGTGCGCAGCTGCAGTTCGACCGTGTCGAAAGCGTCAATTTCGAAAGCCGCATCCTGAGGCTGCTGCGCTATCGCATCGAACGCATCGAGAGGGGTCAGCTGCCACCGGCTTGACTCGGAAACCAGCGGCGCCGGCGAAAGCCAAATCCACCGAAGCGTAGTGCCAGCCTCGAAAAACTTTCGGGCGCCTGTCGAAATCGGCCTATTACGGAACGACATATAGCAGGGCTCGCCAGGCGCGGGCTTCAAAACGCCAATGCGATCAAAACGGTCAAAGGGACCGGAACGGCCGGACAGTGCCGGTCAATCGCAAGCTTACGGATGAACGATCATGGATCAGGCTGTCGACAAGCCAACGATGGTGGAAGCCGGCGTGCCACTGAGCGAAGCCGAAAAGAACGCCATCATCGCCGGTGTGCTCCTGTCAATGCTGCTGGCGGCACTCGATCAGACCATCGTGGCGCCTGCCATGCCGACCATCGGGCATGCGCTCGGCCATGCGCAATACCTGCCGTGGATCGTCACCGGTTACCTCTTGACCGCGACCGCCATGGCACCGCTCTACGGCAAGATTTCCGACGTCTATGGCCGCCGGCCCACCGTTTATGCGGCGATCCTGATCTTTCTGCTGGGTTCGCTGGTCAGCGCCATGGCGCCCAACATGTTCGTGCTGGTTGTCGGGCGGGCCATCCAGGGCGCCGGTGGTGGCGGCCTCTTCACCTTGACGCAGACTGTCATCGGCGACCTCGTTCCGCCACGCGAACGGGCGCGCTACGCTGCCTGGATCTCCGGCACCTGGGCTGTCGCCAGCATCGCCGGGCCACTGCTCGGCGGCACTTTCGCCGAACATCTGCACTGGTCGCTGATTTTCTGGATCAACATTCCGCTCGGCCTGCTGGCCATGGCGATCATCAACAACCCGCTCAAGAAGCTGCCTATTGCCGCAAAGCAGCATCGCATCGACGCCCTCGGCGCGCTGCTGCTTGTCGTGGCCACGGCATTGCTGTTGTTGGCGCTGAACTGGGGCGGCAGCGAATATCCATGGCTGTCGCGCGAAATTCTTGGGCTGCTCGCCGTCTCGGTGGTTTTCTGGGTGGCATTTGCCTTGCGGCTGCTGCGCGCGGCCGAACCACTCATCTCGCTTGAAGTGCTGAGCAACCCGATCGTTCTCGCCGGCACATCGTCGATGTTCCTCTTGCAGGCCGCCAACATAGGTCTGGCGGTCTATCTGCCTGTCTATCTGCAGTCGATTGTCGGCCTCTCGGTCAGCGAGTCGGGTCTGGCGATGCTGGGCCTTCTCCTCGGCACTGTGGCCGGCGCCACGTTCAGCGGACGCACAATACCGCGCTTCGTCCACTACAAGCGGATCGCGATGGTCGGCGTGTTCTTCTCGATCCTATGTCTCGGACTGCTTGCCCTGGTTGCCGGGCACGCCTCGCTGCTGGTCGTCGAGGTCCTTACGATCTGCATCGGCCTGGGCAGCGGAACCACCTTCCCGGTCGCCACCGTATCGGTTCAGAATGCTGTCGATCGCGCGCACCTTGGCGTCGCTACCGGCGTTCTGACCTTCCTGCGCTCGCTGGGCAGCGCGCTCGGCGTCGCCATGCTCGGCGCTGTCGCACTTGGCTACGGCCTGCCGCTTGCCGGTGAGGGCACGCTTGCCGTCGGACAGGTTATTTCAGTGGTGCCCTTCGTGATGATCTTCCTTGTAGCCGCGGTAACGCTGCTGCTGGCGCTGATCACACTCGGCCTGATGCCGGAAAAGCCACTTCGCGGCCAGGCCGACCATGCGCCGGTGATGGCGGAATAGAAGCGGTCGGCGAAGCCGAGCCGATCCAGCGGCTCAGTCGACGACGCCGAGCTTCTTCTGCAGGCTGGTCGATGAGGTCGTGTACTGGAACACGATGCGTTCGCCGGGGCTGATGATGCGCTTGGCCGCCTGCGCCATCAGCGCCACCTCGTGGAAGCCCGACAGGATCAGCTTCAGCTTGCCGGGATACCAGTTGATGTCGCCGACCGCGAAGATGCCGGGCACCGATGTCTGGAACTTCTCGGTATCGACCGGAATGAGGTTCTCGTGAAGATTGAGCCCCCATTCCGCGATCGRCCCGAGCTTCATGGTCAGGCCGAAGAACGGCAACATGCGCGTGCAAGGCACTTCGACATCGCCGTCCGGTCCCTTGATGACAGCCGATGATAGCTGGCCGTCGGCGCCGGTCAGTCCGGTCACTTGCCCGACCTGGAAATCCAGCTGCTTCATCTCCTGCATGGCATACATCTTGTTGACGCTGTCGGGTGCGGCGCGGAATTCGGGCCGCCGGTGCACCAGCGTCACGCTCTTGGCCACCGGTTGCAGGTTGAGCGTCCAGTCGAGCGCCGAATCGCCGCCCCCGACAATGACAAGGTCGTGGCCGCGAAAATCTTCCATCCTGCGTACCGAGTAGAAGACGCTCTTGCCTTCATAGGGTTCGATGCCCGGGATCGGCGGCCGCTTGGGCTGGAAGGAACCGCCGCCGGCGGCAATCACCACGACCTTGGCTTCGAACACCTCATTCTCGTCGGTGGTGACGCGAAAGCTGCCGTCCTCCAGCTTTTCCAGGCTGGAAACCATGCGGTTGTAGGTGAAGTCAGGCTTGAACGGCGCGATCTGCTCGAGCAGTTTGTCGACCAGTCCCTGCGCCGAGATCGAAGGCCAGCCTGGAATGTCGTAGATCGGCTTTTCCGGATAGAGTTCCGCGCATTGGCCGCCCGGCCGGTCGAGGATGTCGATCAGGTGGCACTTCATGTCGAACAGACCGAGTTCGAACACGGCAAACAGGCCGACCGGCCCTGCCCCGACAATAAGGACGTCTGTCTTGGTGATGTCGGTCATGCTGTGTGCCTCGCTGCGGAACCCGAGTGACACTGCATGAGCAATCCGCCGCTGCCAAGCAGCAGCCGGCAAAAATCAGTGTCTCAGCCCTGGCGGGCCGGCACCCGCACGACCAGACCGTCTAGCGCGTCGCGCACCTTGATCTGGCACGACAGCCGCGAGTTCGGCTGAACGTCGTAGGCGAAGTCCAGCATGTCCTCTTCCATCGCTTCCGGCTCGCCGACTTGAGCCGTCCATGCCTCGTCGACATAGACATGGCAGGTCGCGCAAGCGCAGGCGCCCCCGCATTCCGCCTCGATCCCCGGCACCGCGTTGCGGATCGCGTTCTCCATGACCGTCGAGCCGTTCTCGGCGTCCATGTCGAATTGTGTGCCGTCATGGGCGATGAAAGTCAGCTTTGTCATTTGTCACCTGAAGGGAGTCTCAGCCGAGATAATCACTCCGGCTGACAAGTCAACTGCGCGCGAAAGCGCCGCTCGGTGACGTTTTTCCGCAAACCGGGTTCAGCGACTGATGGCGGCGATGAAATCGCGCACTTCGTCGATCAGCGCGCCAAGCCGCCCGAGCGTCTGGTTGTCTTCCGGCCGGTGCTCGATCTCGGTGGCGCAATCGGCGATGGCAAAGGCACCGACACCGCGTGCCGAACCCTTCAGCCCATGCGCAAGCAGAAGCCGGTCCTTGATGTCGGCATCGACTATTTTCTCGCGCACCGACAGGGCCTGTTGTACAAACAGCGCCAGCACCTCTTGCTCGAGGCTGCGGTCGCCCATGGTCTGGCGGGCAAGGTGTGCCAAATCGACCGGCCGTGACCGCCTAGGTCCGGATACGTCGCCCCCGGGCATTGAGAAGGCAATGCCGCTTTCGCCACGCATGAACTCGAACTCCGTTTCTTCGATCGCCCGGAAAACTAGGCGATTCCAGTGGACAACGGGTTAATGAGTGGCGGGGAATAATGTTGCGAAAGCGGCGCCGAAATCACGCTTCCGTTAACCTTATATTTAAAGTTTTACGTATCTCGCGGAATGCATGTTTTCTTTACCCCCCTGTGTCATTACGATACGAGGGGTCCATTTTCAGCCTCCTGCGCGGGGTACGATAAAAACACAATTATAAGCCCGCAGCAGCTAGTACAGGGTAGAAGGCATGGCAAAGAAAACAACGACGACGAGAACTCTCGACAACGATGTGGCCAGGGAACTGGAAAAGGCGCTTGATCTAGACCTCAGCAGCGATGCCGGCGACGGCGACCTCGACATCGCGGCTTCGATGGAAGATCTGGAAGCGCAGATATCCCAGGCCGCCGACGAACTGGCGCGCGAGGGACGCAACGACAAGCCGGCGCCAGCAGTCAATCAGAGCCAGGCCGCGCGTAGTGAGGCCACGAAACCCGCGCCCCAGCCCAAGCCCGCCGAGTTGCGCCCCGTCGAAACACGCAATGGTGCCCAGCCCGCCGGTTTCGCGCCAGCCAATGACGATCGCCAGAAGGACTACAAG
>NZ_JBFULQ010000030.1:0-23583 GCF_054049815.1 Mesorhizobium sp. P5_C1
GACCAAGTCGGGCTTCGACTACATGAAGTCGAGTGGCTTCTACGACAAGGCGCCCTTCAAGGGCCGTGAAACCGCGATCGCCAGCCTGACCGCGTCCGAACCGACCGAAATCACCCGCGGTATCCGGTTGGGCAATTTCACCCAGATCCGCGCCGAGTTCGGCACGCAGATGCAGGCGATCTTCGCCAACAAGGTCAGCGTCCAGGAGGGCCTCGACACGCTGGTCAAGAATGGCGATGCCATCCTCGACCGCTTCCAGCAGACCTATCCGGGTAAGACCCTGCCCTGATCTCGGATCTACGCGGCCGCCCGCCGGTCTTGTCCAGGCATGATCTCTTCCGAAAACCGCTTTCCACTTTCGGGATCATGCTTGGGTCGACGGGCGGCCATTTCGTGGACTAGTCTCCCTTTGCTCTAAGCCAGCTGTTAAGCGGCGTCGGCGGACCGATGGAAAAACGCGTTACCTTCAGCAGTTGGACAATCGGCATCCTTTTCGCGGTGCCGCAGCTCCTCTTGATCTTCACGTTCTTCTACTGGCCGGCCGGTCAGGCGGTCTACTGGTCGCTGACGCTGCAACAGCCCTGGGGCGGCGGCAACATCTGGGTCGGGCTCGACAATTTCCGTTCGATCCTGTCCAACGCCGATTACTGGAACTCGATCACCGCCAGCCTGGTCTTTGCCGGGATCAGCACCGGGCTTGCCATGTTCATCGCGCTCGTGCTCGCGGCGCTGACCGACCGGCAACTCGCCGGCTCGCGCTTTTATCGCGTGGTGCTGATCTGGCCCTACGGCATCGCCGCTCCAGCGCTGGCAATGGCGTTCCGATTCATCCTGGCGCCGGAAGCGGGCTTCATCGCCGTCGTCAACCAGGTCTGGCCCGGCTTCTGGGACCCTGGCCTTGATGGCGCCGACGCCATGGCCTCGATCATCATCGCCTTCTCCTGGAAATATGTCGGCTATAATTTCATCTTCTTCCTCGCCGCGTTTCAAGCCATTCCGCGTTCGCTGATCGAGGCGGCTGCGATGGACGGCTCGGGCGTCATGAGGCGTTTCCGGGACATCCAGTTCCCGTTGATCACGCCGACGATCTTCTTCCTGCTGGTCATCAACATCACCGAAAGCTTCCAGGATTCCTTCGGCATCGTCGACATCATGACCTCGGGCGGGCCGRCCAACGCCACCAACCTGATGGTCTACAAGATCTATTCCGACGGCTTCAAAGGGCTCGATTACTCGGGTGCCGCCGCGCAGAGCATCATCCTGATGCTGCTCATCATCGTGCTGACCATTTTCCAGTTCCGCTTCATCGAGCGGCGTGTGCACTACAGGTGAGGCCGATATGGTAGAGCGCACCCCTTTCCTCAATTTCTTCACGCATGTGATCTTGTTCGTCGGCTTCGTGCTTTGCATCGCCCCGTTCGTGGTCGTCACCATTGCCGCGTCGCATAATCTCAAGGATGTCAACGATGTGCCGATGTCGCTGCTGCCGGGCAGCGACTTCTGGCTCAACATCGAGACGGCCTGGACGACCGCCGACCTTGGCCCCAAGCTTCTGAACAGCTTCATCATGGCCGCCGGTGTCGCGGCGGGCAAAGTGATGATCTCGGCGCTCACCGCCTTTTCGATCGTCTATTTCCGCTACCCCGGCCGCACCTTCATCTTCTGGCTGATCTTCGTSWCGCTGATGCTGCCGMTSGARGTGCGCATCGTGCCGACCTATGCAGTGGTCGCCAACGTTCTGTCGCCCTATCAGACCATCCTGGATTTGACTGGTCTGAGCTGGCTCATCGAGAAAGTCTCAGGTGTGCAGGTTTCGCTCAGCCTCGGGCTGCTCAACTCCTATTCCGGACTTATCCTGCCGCTGATCGCGACGGCAACCGGCACCTTCCTCTACCGGCAGTTCTTCCTGACGGTTCCCGATGAACTGACCGAGGCCGCGCGCATGGACGGCGCCGGAGCCCTGCGCTTTTTCATCGACATCCTGCTGCCGCTGTCGCGCAACAACATGGCGGCGCTTGGAACCATCATGTTCCTGTGGGCATGGAACCAGTATCTGTGGCCGCTGCTCATCACCACCGACCAGTCGCATGCGACAGCGGTCACCGAGTTGAAGCAGCTTATCCCCAATGTCGGCGGCATCCCGGAATGGAACATCGCCATGGCCGGAACGCTTATCGTCATGCTGCCGCCGCTGATTGTCGTGGTCGCCATGCAGCGCTGGTTCGTGCGCGGCCTGATCGCCACCGAAAAGTAACAAGGAGACGGCCAATGGCCTCCATCACCATTCGCGACGTTAAGAAGAGCTACGCCAAGTCGCAGGTCGTGCACGGCGTCGACCTCGATATCGCGTCGGGCGAGTTCGTCGTCATCCTCGGGCCATCCGGCTGCGGCAAGTCCACTTTGCTTCGCATGATCGCCGGGCTGGAGGATATCTCCGGCGGCACGATCGCGATCGACGGCACCGTCGTCAACAAGCTGGAACCGCGCGAGCGCGGCTGCGCCATGGTGTTCCAGAATTATGCGCTCTATCCGCATATGAGCGTGGCGCAGAACATCGGCTATTCGCTCAAGGTCGCGGGTGTTCCGGCCGCCGAGCGTACGCAGCRCATCCAGGCGGTTGCCCGTACGCTGGAGCTCGAACATCTGCTCGACCGCAAGCCGATGGCGCTTTCCGGAGGCCAGAGGCAGCGCGTTGCAATGGGCCGCGCGATGATCCGCGAACCCAAGGTGTTCCTGTTCGACGAGCCGCTGTCCAACCTCGACGCCAAACTGCGGGTCCAGATGCGCTCGGAGATCCGCAAATTGCATCGCCGCTTGAACGCCACCTCCGTGTTCGTCACGCATGACCAGGTCGAGGCGATGACACTGGCCGACCGGCTGGTGGTGATGAATGGCGGACGTGTCGAACAGGTCGGCACGCCCGGTGAGGTCTACAGCCGTCCGGCCAGCCGTTTCGTCGCCACCTTCGTCGGTGCGCCGGCGATGAACATGCTCGAAGGCACGGTCGAGCTCGACGGGCTTTCGCTGCTGGGCGGCAGCCGGCGCCTTGCCGTTCAACGCGCCGGTCTGGCTGTCGGCACGCAGGTGGCCGTCGGCATCCGGCCGGAAGCGGTCCGTCTGGTGGCGCCGGGCACGGCAGGCGCGCTCGATGCGACCGTCGACCTCGTCGAGGAACTGGGCGCGGGACGGGTCATCTATGTCGATCTCGATGGCGCGTCGTTCTCCGTCATGACATCGGAGGCCGTCCACCCCGAGCCGGGCAGCACTGTCGGTCTGCGGTTTTCGCCGGATGACTTGCATTTCTTCTCGTCGGACACGGGAACCCGTCTCGAGGTCTTCAAGGCCTCGGTGCCGGAGCCAGCACTCTGATTTTTGAAGGCAGTCACTGTCGCCGATGACGGGGCAGGCGGTGCTGGCAAAACGGTCGTGCGATGAAAATAATCCAGGTCACCGATGTCCATCTTGGCCGGCAGGGCGAGCGCCGCTATGGCGTGGACCTGCATCAGCGATTGGCTTCATGCATCGCGCACATCAATGCGCATCACGCCGACGCGGCGCTTTGCGTCTTTACTGGCGACCTGACCGAGACCGGAGCGCCCCAGAGCTATGCCGATCTCAGGACAGCCCTGAATGCGCTGTCGGTGCCCTGGCGGTTGCTGCCGGGGAATCACGACCGGCGAGCCAATCTTGCCGCGGCGTTTCCTGAAGTTCCGGTCGATGAGAACGGCTTCGTGCAGTCGGCTCATCAAATGGCCGACGAGGTGCTGCTGTTCCTCGACTGTCTGGCGGAAGGACGCATCAAAGGCGAATTGTGCGAAAGGCGGCTTGCCTGGCTCGACGCCCGGCTCGAGGAGACAGCCGGCAGGCCCGCCTATGTCTTCATGCACCATCCGCCGGTCGCGCTCGGCCTGCCGCAACTCGATCCGCTGGCGCTCGAGCAGCCCGAACGGTTCCTCGGCCTGCTGCGGCGCCACGGCAACGTCCGCCACATCTTCTTCGGTCACGTCCATCGCGACATTGCCGGAACGGTCGCCGGCATTCCGTTCTCGGCGCAGCGCGGCCTGCATGCAAGGTTCGCGCTCGCCCTCGACAGGTCGAGCGAGATCGTCGAGCAGGCGCCACCCTCCTACGCGGTCATCCTCGTCGACAGCGCCAACGGGCGCGTGGTCGTACATGGCTGCGATTTTCTTGAACAATGGCCGATCTATTCCGGCGAAACCGGCGAACGCATCACGGCGTGAGCCTGCTCGCCGCGTTGAGGCACAACGTCGCCAGCCTTCGACCGTTCAGGCGAACACGTGCGCCGTTCCCGATACGGTCAGCCGGACGATCTCGCCGACCGCCGGCGCGTCCATGCCCGATTTGCGCAGGATCAGCGGCGTGTTGCCGATCGCGGCGGCGTCGGGCGGATCGGCGCTGTTCAGAAGCCGCACCGCGACCGTGCACATCGAGCCGGCGAATTCTGATTCCGTCACTTCGCCGAACAGCATGTCAGGGGTGCCCGACATGCCTTCGCGCGATGTGCGCTTCAAGGCAATCTGCTCCGGCCGCAGCATGATGCGGACAACATCGCGGCTGTCCGACGTATCGACGGCGATGCGGCCGAGCGGAGAATAGGCGAAGCCGCCCGATATCTTGGCCGGCAGGATGATGGCGTCGCCGAGGAACTCGGCGATCATCCTGTCCTTCGGCTTGAGGTAGAGCTCGCGCGGCGTACCGACCTGCGAGAACTTGCCGTCGCGCATCACCGCCACCTGGCTGGCGAAGGACAGCGCCTCGGCCTGGTCGTGTGTCACCAGGATGGTCGTGATGCCGGCCGCCTCCAGGAGTTCGGCCACGGCCTTGCGCATGGAGGCGCGCAGGCCGGTATCCAGGGCCGAGAACGGCTCGTCGAGAAGCATCAGCCGTGGCTTCATCGCCATGGCGCGGGCGAGCGCCACGCGCTGCTGCTGGCCGCCGGAGAGTTGATGGGGGCGGCGTTTGAGGATCGCCTTGTCGAGCCCGACAATGTAGGCGAGTTCTGCGATGCGCTCGGCGCGCTTGTCCTCGCCGCGACCCATGCCGAAACCAATATTGTCGCCAATGGTCAGGTGCGGGAACAGCGCGCCGTCCTGCGCCACCACGCCGATGCCTCGACGATGCGCCGGCACCGCGCTGCCGTCCTTGGCCAGCACCTCGCCATCGAGCGTGATGCGACCCTGGTCCGGCGCCTCGAAGCCGGCGATCAGCCGCAGCAAGGTCGTCTTGCCGCAACCGGACGGGCCGACGATCGCCGTGCGGCTGCCGCTGACGACGCTCAGGTCGACGCCGGCAAGTGCCGCCACCGGGCCGTAATGCTTGTGCAGGCCACTGATTTCGAGAAAGCTCATCGTCCGGCCATCCGTTTCGACTGGACATAGAGCAGCCAGGTCAAGGGGAGCGACATCGCCACCATGATGAAGGCGTAAGGGGCGGCCGAGGCATAATCAATCTCGCCGCTGTACGACCAGAACGCCATGGCTAGCGTGCGGGTGCCGTTCGGCGCCAGCATCTGGGTGGCGGTCAGTTCGTTCATGATGCCGAGCGCCACCAGCGCCATGCCGGCCGCGGCCCCTGGCGCCGACAGGCGGATCGTCGTCGACCACAGCGCCTGCAGCGGCGGCCGGCCGAGACTGGAAGCAGCGCGTTCGAGTTCGACCGGCGCCTGCGCGATCGATGCGCGCAGGCTGACCAGTGCGCGCGGCAGGAACATCAGCGCATAGGCCACCAGGATGGTGAACAGGGTCTGGTAGAGGGGCAGGGCGATGCGCACCGTGATGGTGACCAGCGCCAGCGCGATGACGACCCCCGGCAACGAGCCGACGATGTAGTTGCAGCCCTCCAGCAGGCGCTGCAATGGCCCGGGCGCGCGGATCGAGATCCAGGCCATCGGCATGGCGGCGACGGTGGCGAGCAAAGCGCCGGCGAGCGCCAGGAACAGCGTCTGGCCGAGCGCTAGCCCGATCTCGTCGAAGCGCCATACAGCGGTGCCGCCGGCGACAAGCCAGCCGCCGATGGTGACGAAAGGCACGCCAAGCGCCAGCAGCGTGGTGGCGACAAGCAAGGCCAGGCACGGGATGGTGGCGCGGCCGAGAGGCGCGCGCTGCTGGTGTCGTGCGGCGCCGGAGCCAACGCGCGCATAGCGCTCTTCGCCGCGCACCAGCACTTCGAGGCCCAGAAGCACGAAACAGCAGCTCACCAACACGCCGGCCAGCATGTTGGCGGCCGGCCCGTTGAAGGTCGACTGGAACTGGTCGACGATCGCCGTGGTGAAGGTGTCGAAGCGGATGAAGACATAGAGGCCGTACTCGGCCAGCAGATGCAGCCCGACCAGCAGCGAGCCGCCGCAGATGGCAAGCCTGAGTTGCGGCAGCACGACGCGCCAGAATACGCGCCATGGCCCAAGGCCGAGCGCTGCCGCGGCGTCCTCGAGGGCGGGATCGAGACGGCGCAATGCCGCCGACACCGGCAGATAGAGGAACGGGAAATAGGCGATGACGGAAACCAGCACGCCGGCTCCCAGGCCGTGCAGCCTGGGCACCATGGTGATCCAGGCGTAGCTGTGCACAAAAGCCGGAATGGCGAGCGGCGCCACGCACAGCCAGGCCCAGAGCCGGGCGCCAGGCAGGTCGCTGCGCTCGGTCAGCCAGGCCAGCGCCACCGACAACACGACGGCGATCGGCACGGCCAGCAAGACCAACAGGACCGTGTTGACCAGAAGCTCGCCGACACGCGGCCGGAAGACCAGTGCCGAGACGGTTTCCCAGCCGGTCTGCACCGCGGTCCAGATGATGAAGGCAAGCGGCAGCAGCGCCAGCAGCGAAACGAAGATGGCGGCGATGACCAGCCAGGGTGCCGCGCGTCGCCGAGCCCTTCGGCCTGTGCCCGCAGGCAGGCCCGAGCGCGCGAGATCGACCGCAGACTGCATCAGGTCAGACGCCGTGCCGGTGCCGTCCAGCGGCAGCAGTTGAAGGACCGCAATTGCGGTCGGGAACACAGCGTGTCGTCATCGACGAATGCCATCTCGAAAAACAAAATCACTCCCGCGGAAAGTGAATTCCCGCGGGAGCGTGGTCGGTGTCCTTTTAGGACGAATGGCAACTAAAGCAAGCCGGCTGCCGTCATCAGGTCGGTGACCTTCTTGGAGTTCAGCGTCGTGGCATCGACCTTGGGTGCCTGCAGATCGGCCAGCGGCACCAGCTTCGGGTTGGACTCTGCACCCTTGCCGACCGCATATTCGAAGGAATCGCCAGTCTTCAAGATCTCCTGGCCGCCCTTGCCTGTCACCCACTTCAGGAACGCCTGGGCGTCCTTCGGATGCTTGCTCGAGGCCAGCACGCCGCCGCCGGAGATCGAAACGAAAGCGCCCGGATCCTGGTTCTTGAAATAATGCAGTTCGACATTCTTGCTGTTTTCGCCGGTCTTGGCCTGATCGCCGAAATAGTAATAGTGGTAGATCACGCCGCCTTCGATCTCACCGGCATTGACCGCCTTCATCACCGTGCTGTTGCCCTTGTAGGCGGTGAAATTCGTCTTCATCGCCTTCAGCCAGTCCGCCGTGGCGGCTTCGCCCTTGAGCTGCAGCAGCGCACTGACGATGGCCTGGAAATCGGCGCCCGACGGCGAGGCGGCCCAGCGGCCCTTCCAGCTCGGATCGGCGAGATCAAGCATCGACTTGGGCAGCTGGTCGGCCGTCAGCTTGGTCTTGTTGTAGGCAAAGACGGTGCTGCGTGCCGCGACGCCGACCCATTTGCCGCTGGCCGCCTGATAGTCGTTGGGAACCTGGGCCAGCGTGTCAGCGTCGACCGGCGCGAACAGGCCGGCACTTTCGACCAGCGCCATGGCTGGCGAGTTTTCGGTCAGGAACACGTCGGCCGGCGAGGCCGCGCCTTCGGCGACGATCTGGTTGGAGAAGTCGCTGTCGCCGCCATTGCGGACTGTGACCTTGATGCCGGTTTCCTTGGTGAAGCCCTCGGCCCACGCCTTGGTCAGGTTCTCGTGCTGGGCGTTGTAGACAATGATGCCATCATCTTCCGCCATCGCCGGGCCGGCGATCAGGCTGATTGCCAGCGCGGTGGCGCCGACGAGGGTGGAAAGAGCATATTTCATGGCATTGTCCTCGATCTCGGGGGTCTTGCGTCTGTCACGGCTGCACCTATCAATACCTGACAGGGATAGTCAACATTGTCTTGCCGATTTTGATCGAGCGCCGAGGCGCAAACTTTCGTGATTTGCCGGTAATTTGGCTTGGACATTATTTCGCCGGCCACGTAACAAATCACCGCCGAGACGCGAAAATCGGGGAGTAACTCTTGTGACCGGCAAGGATGAGGCCGAGCTTTCCCGGCTGATGCGGGCCGCGATCGCGGGAGATGAAAAGGCCTACGCCGACTTTCTGCGCCGGATTGCCGCGCTGGTTCGCGGTTTTGTCAGGCGCAAGATCGTGCAGGGCGGGGTCGATCCCGAGGATGTCGTGCAGGAAACCTTGCTGGCCATTCATGTGAAACGACATACCTGGCGCCAGGATGCGCCAGTGTTGCCGTGGGTTTATGCGATCGCCCGCTTCAAGCTGATCGACGCGTTCCGGCGGCGCGGACGGCGCATCGAGATCGATGTCGACGATATCGCCGAGACCTTCGCCGAACCGGAACAGGAGAGCGTCAGCGAACGCGACATCAACCGGGCATTGGACGGCCTGTCGCCGGCACAGCGTTCCGTGGTCTCTGCCGTGTCGGTGGAGGGGCGGTCAATCGGCGAGACGGCGGCCAAGTTCGGGATCAGCGAGACGGCGGTGCGCGTGTCGCTGCATCGGGGACTTGCCGCGATAGCCAAGCGATTCGGGCAGGGGCGATTCGGGCGGGAATGACATGAGGACGGACGATCTCATCAAAGCGCTGGACGCCGATGCCCGCAGCAAGGCGATGCCGCTGCAATCGGCCTGGTGGATGGCCGCCGGTGCGGCAGCAGTCATCGCGGCCATCGTTTTCCTGCTGACGATCGGCCCGCGCCCCGACTTCATGGCCGCCGCGCACACGATGCGCTTTCTCTCCAAATTCGTCTTCACCATCGTGCTTGCCATCAGCGCTTTCGCCCTGATCCGCGCCTTGTCGACACCCGGTGCGCCGACCAGCAGGGCAATGGCCGGGATGATCGCCGCGCCGCTGTTGGTAGCCTTGGCCGTGGTTCTTGAGCTGCTTGCCGTGCCCGAGGCCGATTGGGGCACAAGGATGGTCGGCTCCAACATGATGATCTGCATGGGCTTCATTCCGCTGATCGGCATTGGCCCGCTTGCCATTTTCCTGTGGATGCTGCGCTACGGCGCGCCGACACGGCCGATGCTTGCCGGTGCGGTCGCGGGCCTGCTTGCGGGCGGGCTGGCGGCAACCTTCTACGCCGCGCACTGCTTCGACGATTCGCCGCTTTTCGTCGCCACCTGGTACACGGTAGCGATTGCGTTCCTCGCGCTGCTTGGCGCGCTCGGCGGGCGGTTTTTCGTGCGCTGGTAGTGCGGCACCGGAGCGGTTCACGGAAACGCCGAACCGCTCCATCTTTTTTGTTTGACGCAATTCCGGACGGAAAACCGTCTCACATTTTTCATGGAATGCTCAGTCGCGCGCCATGCACACCGATCCTTAATCATGCCGGCAATTGTTTGTCGGGTACCGAACGCGCCGGCATGCCGAGCGCAACCATTCCTTAAAATCGATCCGCCAAGGTCGGCGCAACAACATGCGTTTGCGCACGGGGGTGGCACGTATCGTGATGGGGCGAGGATTGACCGGCCGAAGATCTTTTGGGCACGCAGGGTTGGCGGTGCTCGTGGCCGGCCTCAGCGTCGTAGCGGCCTCGATCCTGCTGTCGCGACTGGATCCCGGCACCGAGGCGCTGAAGCTCTGCATGCAGGTTTCGGTGGCGGTGGCGGCGGGTGCGCTTTTCCTTGCCGCCCTGTGCATCCGCCGGATCAGCGAGGATCGCAGGCAGATCGCGGAGAGCGAGCAGCGCTTCCGCCGCGCCATGGAGGATTCGGCGATCGGTATCGCCGTTGTCGGCCTCGACGGGCGCATTCTCCAGACCAATCCGGCCTTCGCCGCCATGCTTGGCTACAGCCGCGCGGAGATCGAGGCGCTGACCTTCTTCCAGATCACGCATCCCGACGATATCCAGATCGGCCGGGACACGATGGCCGGTCTGAAAGCAGGCACGGTCAATTCCTTCCACTTCGAGAAACGCTATCTCAGGAAGGATGGCACACCCGTCTGGGCGCATCTTGCCGGCTCCGTCATCCGTGACGAAAGGAGCGGCCGTCCGCTCTATCTCGTCTCGCAGATCGAGGACATCGACGCCCGCAAGCAGGCCGAGGCGCGCATTGCCGAAGCCGAAACGCGCTGGAATTTCGCGCTTGCCGGTGCCGGCCAGGGCGTCTGGGATCTCGACATGCGCAAGGGCGGGACGACATACTCGGAGACCTGGGGCAAGATGCTGGGCTTTGAGGATGGCGAGCTCGACGGTGATCCCAACTGCTGGCTGACGATGATCCATCCCGACGATCGCGAGACCGTCGCCGAGGCGGATCGCGCCCATCTCGACGGCAAGACACCCTACTTCGAAGCCGAATTCAGGATGCGCCACAGGGATGGCCACTGGATATGGATCCTCGACCGCGGCAAGGCCATCGAGCGTGACGCGGAGGGGCGGCTGGTCAGGGCCATCGGCAGCCTGACCGACATCACCCAGCGCAAGGAGGCGGAAGCACGCCTCACCGTATCGGCGGCGATGCTGGCCGATGAGAAGGAGCGGCTGAGGGTGACGCTGCAGTCGATCGGCGATGCCGTCATCTGCACCGATGCCGCAAACCGCGTCACCTTCATGAACCCGGTTGCCGAAAAGCTGACCGGGGTTGCCGGTGGCGAGGCCCTCGGCAAGATGCTTGGCCATGTCTACTGGGCGGTCGACGAAGAGACGGGGCACAGGATCGGCGTCACCCGGCCGGCCATCGGCGGCCAGGCGCCCGCCGACCAGAACAGCCGCGCCGTCCTGATCCGGCGCGACGATACGCGCTGCAGCATCCGCCAGGTGGTGTCGCCGATCATCAACGAGCGGAACGAGTTCTGCGGGCTGGTCATCGTCTTCCAGGACTTCACCGACGCGCGCGCGCTGCAGCGCCAGCTCGCCCACGCGGCCGCGCATGATGCCCTGACCGGCCTTGCCAATCGCTCGAGCTTCATCCGCGCCATGGAGGACCTGGTCGATCAGGCGCGCAAGGGCGGCATCTCGGGCACAGGCAGCGGATATCAGTTCATGTTCATTGACCTCGACCACTTCAAACTGGTCAACGACACGGGCGGCCATGCAGCCGGCGATGCCTTGCTCAAGCGGGTTGCCGAGGCGGTTCGCGGTGTGCTTGGTCCCGAAGACATGGTCGCGCGCCTGGGCGGCGACGAATTCGCGGTCGTCCTGAAATCGGGTTCGGCTGCCGGCGCCAAGATCGCGGCGCGATCTATCATCGATGCGATACGCGGCCTGGACTTCGCCTGGGATGGCCGTCCTCACGTGATCGGCGCCAGCATCGGCCTGGCTGCGATCGGCGCCAGTTGCGGCGAAGTCGACGAGATCATCGCCAGGGCCGACGCCGCTTGCTATGCGGCCAAGGCGGCCGGCCGCGGCTGCGTTTGCGTGGCGCCGGACGGCGAGGTCATGGACGACAGGATGGAACCGCCCGAGCCGCTTGCCGCGGCCTCCTGATCTCGGCCTATCAGCCCCCAGACCTGATTAGCGCGTCGGAACGGGATGCTCGCCGCGATAGTCGTAGAAACCGCGTCCGGTCTTGCGGCCGAGCCAGCCGGCCTCGACGTATTTGACCAGCAGCGGGCAGGGGCGGTATTTCGAATCCGACAGGCCGTCGTGCAGCACCTGCATSAYCGASAGGCAGGTATCSAGSCCGATGAARTCGGCCAGCTGCAGCGGGCCCATTGGGTGGTTGGCGCCGAGCCGCATGGCGGTGTCGATGGCGTCGACCGAGCCGACACCCTCATAGAGCGTGTAGATCGCCTCGTTGATCATCGGCAGCAGGATGCGGTTGACGATAAAGGCCGGGAAATCCTCCGAGACCGTGATCGTCTTGTCGAGCTGCTTCACATAGGTCTTCGCCGCCTCGAAGGTCTGGTCCTCGGTGGCGATGCCGCGCACCAGTTCGACCAGCTTCATCAGCGGCACCGGGTTCATGAAATGGATGCCGATGAATCGCTCCGGCCGGTCGGTCTGCGCGGCAAGCCGCGTGATCGAGATCGACGAGGTGTTGGTCGCCAGGATGGCTTCGGGATTGAGCTGCGGACAGAGCTGCGCATAGATCTTGCGCTTGACCGTCTCGTCCTCGGTCGCTGCCTCGATCACCAGATCGGCGCCGGCAAGATCGGCCATCGCCGGGGCGGAGGCTATACGCGCCATCGCCTCGTTGCGCACCTTCTCGTCGAGCTTGCCTGACCCTACCTGGCGGGCCATGTTGCCGCTGATGGTGGCGATGCCCTTCTCGATACGGTCGGGCGATATGTCGTAGATCAGCACCTTGTAGCCCGAAAGCGCGGAGACATGGGCGATGCCGCCGCCCATCTGGCCCGCGCCGATGATGCCGATCGTCTCGATCTTGCTCATTACACCGATCCCGTCAAAAGGCCTTTGCGGCCTGCTTTTTGTGCGGTGCAAACTAAAAGGGCGGGGCGACTTCGTCTACCCCACCCTTCACTATTTAATACGCTTTGGCAGAGAGCGTCAAAGCGCCTTTTGCAGTTCCGGCAGGATGACGAAGAGGTCGCCGACGAGGCCGTAGTCGGCGACCTGGAAAATCGGCGCCTCCTCGTCCTTGTTGATGGCGACGATGACCTTCGAATCCTTCATGCCGGCGAGGTGCTGGATGGCGCCGGAAATGCCCACCGCAATGTAGAGATCGGGGGCGACGACCTTGCCGGTCTGGCCGACCTGCCAGTCGTTCGGCGCATAGCCGGCATCCACCGCGGCGCGCGAAGCGCCGACGGCGGCACCAAGCTTGTCGGCGACCGGCAGGATGACTTCCTGGAACTTCTCCGAGGAGCCCAGCGCGCGACCACCCGAGATGATGATCTTGGCCGAAGTCAGTTCCGGGCGGTCGGTCTCCGAGAGCTTGTTCTCGACGAAGGTGGAGAGGCCGGGATTGGCTGCCGCCTTGACGGTCTCGACCGCGGCCGATCCGCCCTCGGGGGCTGCCTGGAAGGAGGCGGTGCGGACAGTGATAACCTTCTTGGCGTCGGTCGACTGCACCGTCTGGATGGCGTTGCCGGCGTAGATCGGCCGCTTGAACGTATCGGGCGAGACGACTTCGATGATCTCGGAAACCTGCGCGACATCGAGCAGGGCCGCCACGCGCGGCGCGACATTCTTGCCCGACGAGGTCGCCGGCGCGATGATGGTGTCGTAACCGCCCGCGAGCGACACAACGAGTGCCGCGGTCGGTTCGGCGAGGCGCTCGGCAAGCTCTTCGGCCTCGGCCAGCAGCACCTTGCTCACGCCCTTCAGCTTGGCTGCGGCGTCGGCCGCACCCTTGGCGCCCTTGCCGGCAACCAGCACATGCACGTCCGAACCGATCTGCAGGGCTGCGGAGAGTGCCTTGGCGGTCTGGTCGGAAAGGGTGGCGTTGTCGTGTTCAGCAATCAGAAGAATAGCCATTTTCGTGTTCCTTTCCCGATCGCTTACAAAACGCCGGCTTCGTTCTTGAGCTTGTCGACCAGTTCGGCGACGCTCTTGACCTTGACGCCTGCCTTGCGGCCGCTCGGCTCCTCGGTCTTGATGACCTTCAGCCGCGGCTTGACGTCGGCGCCGTAGTCGGCCGGGCTCTTCTCGTCGAGCTGCTTCTTCTTGGCCTTCATGATGTTGGGCAGCGAGGCGTAGCGCGGCTGGTTGAGGCGAAGGTCGGCGGTCACGATCGCCGGCATCTTCAGCTCCACCGTCTGCAGGCCGCCGTCGACTTCGCGCGTCACTTTGGCCTTGTCGCCGTCGATCACCACCTTGGAGGCGAAGGTGCCCTGSGCCCAGCCMAKCAGGGCSGCSAGCATCTGGCCGGTCTGGTTGGWRTCGTCGTCGATCGCCTGCTTGCCRASGATGACGAGGCCGGGCTGTTCGGCGTCGACGACGCCCTTCAGCACCTTGGCGACGCCGAGCGGCTCGGTCTGTTCGTCGGTCTTGACCAGGATGGCGCGGTCGGCACCCATGGCAAGCGCGGTGCGCAAGGTTTCCTGCGCCTGCTGCGGACCGATCGAAACGACGATGATCTCTTCGGCCTTGCCGGCCTCCTTCAGCCGGATCGCCTCTTCAACCGCGATCTCGTCGAACGGGTTCATCGCCATCTTGACGTTGGCGAGTTCCACCGCCGAACCATCAGCCTTCACGCGAACCTTGACGTTCGCATCCACAACCCGCTTTACGGGCACAAGGATCTTCATTGCCTGTCACCTCTTCAAGATAATTAGGCGCGCTATAACAGCCTGCGCCCTTTCTGAGTTGTCGAAAGCCGACATTCCGGATGGAAATTCTGGTCTTTGACCGCCTTAGGCTGGGACGGAGACGTTTCCGTAGTTGCGGCAACCCTGCACGTCAATACGCCGCAAGGCGCTCAAATCGGTTCAGTCCGAGCCGGAAGCGTTTCCTCGCCCCCAGCGCGGCGTTGCGGCAGGCGGGTCGGGGGTCACCGGTTCGGCCGCAGGCTGGTCAGCGGGAGCGACAGGGACATCCTCGTCGGGGCCGGCAAACAGCGGCACGCCGCGGCTGCGCAAGACAAGCACCAGAATGGCGCCGGCGATGATGCCGCCGATGTGGCAGGCCCATGAAATCCGGTCCTCACCGCCTGCGGCAAACATCACCACCTGGAACGCCACCCACAGGACCAGCGGGATGAAGGCCGGAATGCGCAGCGGGATGCGGGCAAAGGCCAGCACCCACACCTTCACGCGCGGATAAAGGATCAGATAGGCGACAACCACGCCGGCGATGGCGCCGGACGCACCGATCAGCGGCACCTGCGAATCCCAGGCGATGAGGCCCTGGAAGGCGGCTCCGGCGATCGCGCACAACAGATAGAAGATGAGGTAGCGGACGTGGCCGAGGGCGTCCTCGACATTGTCGCCGAACACCCACAGGAACAACATGTTGCCGCCGAGGTGGAAGATGTCGGCATGCAGGAAGGAATAGGTGAGGTAGCTCAGGCTTTCGGGGACGACAACAAAGCGAGGATCGAGCTCAGCGGTGTCATGGACGACGGCCGGGATGAAGCCGAGGCCGAGCACGGCGGCATTGGAGAAATTCTCGCCGCCGAGCGCGGTGGCGAAGTAGACCAGGGCGTTGACCACGATCAACCCGATCGTCACATATTGCAGGCGGATGTGCCGCAGCCTGTTGGTGTCGTAAAGCGGGATGAACATCGGTCCCCTGGCCCCCTCGCGCTTTCGGACAGTTCAGCGGTTCTTGCCGGGAACCCATAGCACGTCGGCATTTCCATTGTCATTGACCGCCCGGGCGGCGACAAACAGGAAATCCGAGACGCGGTTGATGTATTTCAGCCCGTCGGGGTTGACGTGCTCGCGGGGGTCCTGGGCCAGGGCCACCATCAGCCGTTCGGCCCGCCGCGCCACGGTGCGGGCGAGATGCAGGGCGGCGGCGGCCGGCGTGCCGCCGTTCAGCACGAAGGATCTGAGTGGCTGAAGGTCCTTGTTGAGCAGGTCGATATCCTTTTCGATCCGGTCGGTCTGCGTGCCGATGATGCGCAGCGGCTCATAGCCGAGCGGCTTGCCGTCATCGGGCACGGCGAGATCGGCGCCGAGGTCGAAGAGATCGTTCTGGATGCGGGAAAGCATGGCGTCGATCGCCGGGTGGGTTGTCGCGGTGTGGACCCGGGCGATGCCGATGCAGGCATTGGCTTCATCGACCGTGYCGTAGGCGTCTACCCGCAGATCGGACTTAAGCCGCCGTTCGCCGGTGCCGAGACCGGTGGTGCCATCATCGCCGGTGCGGGTGTAGATCTTGTTGAGCTTGACCACATCGCCTCCCGAACGGTCTCACTTGCGGGTGAAATACACCGCCAGCAGGATCAGCGCCAGCGCCACGGCCTGCAGCAGAACACGCGCCTGCATCAGCTTGTTCGAGGTGACGCCGGACCCGCCGCGCATCATGTTGATGAGACCGCGAACGAGGACGATCACCACGGCGACCATGACCAGAATGGCGAGGATGTTGAAGACGGTTGCCATGGTGTGTTTCCCAGTTCGGTTGGTTCAGGCGCGTTTGGCAAGGAAGCGGTAGAGTATAGATGCCGGCAGGATGCGTTTGAGCGCCGCACCGATCTTAGCCGGCACTGTTACCACATAGTGCGGGCGCGGGCGCCGCGACAGAAGCGCATGGCGCAGCGCCGCATGTACCACTTCCGGCCCCGGCTTCAGTGCCGATTGGCTGCCGCCGGCCCGCAACCTTGCCAGTTGCGCCTCATAGTCGAGGCGGTGGACCGAATTCTCGTGATCGATGTTCTGCAGGAACCATGGCAGCGCATTGCTGGCGATTTTCGACTTTACCGGCCCGGGTTCGATCAGCGAGACATGGATGCCACTGCCCCTGAGTTCCTGATGCAGGCACAGCATCAGACCCTCCAGCGCGTGCTTCGAAGCCGAATAGGCGCCGCGAAAGCGCACCGGCGCGAGGCCGAGGATCGACGAGCAGTGGACGATGCGGCCATGGCCCTGGCGTCGCATCACCGGCACCAGCCGCCGGGTCAGGTCGTGCCAACCGAAGAAATTCGCCTCGAATTGCTGCTTGAGCGCCGCCACCGGCAGATCCTCGACGGCGCCGGCTTGCGCGTAGGCGCCGTTGTTGAACAAGGCGTCGAGCCGGCCGCCTGTGCGATCCAGAACCGATGCGACCAGCGCTTCAATGGATGCGGCTTCAGTGTAGTCGAGATAGAAGGCCTCGATGCCGTCCGCTTCGAGTGCGGCGATGTCGTCCGGCTTGCGTGCCGTCGCGAACACCCGCCAGCCTTCCGCCTTCAATGCGCGGGCGCAGTAGGCGCCTATTCCCGAAGAGGCGCCGGTAACGATGATCGAGCGCAACGCTTGCGCCTGACTGTTCGTGGTTTCGCCAAGGGTTGCCATTTGCCGCAATCCCTTCCCATATTCGCGGCGTCGAGACAATCGAAGGGAGCGCGGGTTCTTGCTGCGGAATATTGTCGCCCTGCGCCGCGTGCTCTACGACGCGCTCGGCCATTTCAACACCGATGACGGCTGGGCAATGGCCAGCCATCTGGCCATCACCTCGCTGATGGCGCTGTTTCCGTTCCTGATTTTCGCCACGACGCTGGCGAGTTTCCTCGGCGCGCAGGCGTTCTCCGACACGGCCGTGCATCTGGTCTTCGACACCTGGCCCGAGCAGATCGCCAAGCCGATCGCGCGAGAGGTGCTCAATGTGCTGACCGTCAGGCGCACCGACCTGTTGACCTACGGCGTGCTGCTTGCCGCCTACTTTGCCTCGAACGGCATCGAGGCGTTGCGCACGTCGCTCAACCGGGCCTATCGCGTTTCGGAAACGCGCGGCATCATCTACCGCCGGGTGCAGAGCATCATCTTCGTTCTGATCGCGACGGCCGGTTTCCTGGCGATAAGCGTGCTCCTGGTGTTCGCGCCACTGCTGGCGCGGCTCGCGGAAGCCCATATCGAAGGGATCAAGCCCTATATGGGCACGATCACGCTGTGGCGCTACGTCATCGCCTCGGTGGTCATCGTCGGCGGATTGTTTGCCGTGCATTTCTGGCTGCCGGCGGGCAGGCGCCGCTTTGTCTCGATCATACCGGGCATCATCTTCACGCTGGCGGCATGGCTCGTCGGTTCGACCGTCTTCGCCACCTATCTCGATCACTTCTCGTCTTATGTGACGACCTATGCCGGCCTCGCCTCGATCATGATCGCGGTGGTCTTCCTTTATATGCTCTCGGCGATCTTCATCCTCGGCGGCGAACTCAATGCCGCGATCAGCCGCTATCTGGAGGCGCGCGCCCGAGTCGGTTGATTGAAAGGCCGAGGCTTGGTCTGTCGAGCCGTTGCCAGGCCGACGCCGAATGTCGTGATCGCCATGCCGACAATCTGCAGCGCGTTGAGCTGCTCGTCGAACAGGGCCCAGGCGATGATGGCCGTCACCGCCGGCACTAGGTAGAACAGCGAGGCCACTTTCGACATCTCGCCGTCGCGGATCATCACCATCAACAGGAAGATGGCGCCGAGCGACAGCACCAGCACCAGCCAGGCCATGGCGAAGATCAATTCGCCGTTGATGACGACGGTGCGTGTCTCGAAGGCGAGCGAAGCCAGGATCATCAAAGAGGCGCCGCCGACATATTGCCACATGGTCGCCGCGACGAGGTCGCCGCCGGAGGCAAAACGCTTCTGCCAGATCGTACCTGCACTCATGCCGAGCACCGAGACCAGCGAGGCGGTCAACGTCGCCGCCGTCACGCCACCGCCGAGCGCGCCGAGCTTCGGCCACAGCACGATGACGATGCCGATGAGGCCGATGCCAAGGCCGGCCCAATGACGCGGCAGGATCGCCTCGCCGAGAAACTTGCCGGCAAGCACGGCCGTGATCAGCGGCTGCAGGCCGACGATGAGGGCCGAAAATCCGGCCGGCATGCCCCGGTGGATGGCCCAGAAGACGGCGCCGAGATAGACGCCATGCATCAGGATGCCGGCGCCGGTGGCGTGCAGCGCTTCAGTGCGGGTGGCTCTCTTCGATCCCAGCACGAGCATCAGGACGGCCAGCAGGATCGCAGCCAGCACGAAACGCCCGGCAAGAAAGGTGAACGGCTCGGCCCACGGCATGGCGTAGCGCGCGCCGATGAAGCCGGTTGCCCACAGGACAACGAAGGTGGCGGGGATGAACCGCTTGAAGCTGTGCATGTTCGGGAAACCGCCGCACTGGGGGAGAGTTGATCGTGGCGCTGCTCTAATGCGGTTCAAGCCGGCGCGCAAAACGAAACGATTGATCCATACATCATTGGAATTCAACCGACGGCGAATTCGGCTCGGTTTGAGATTTCGGCGACCGATTTCTTGTTACCAGCTGCACCCCGGCCACTTGATAAGCGGGCTGTGCCCATAGACGGCTTCCCTGTCGTCAAACGACTTGACCACCGACCATACCGGATCGCCGTTGTCGTCGGTCTCGTTGCCCACCATGACCGAAACGATATGGTCTGGGTACTTGGCGCCCTCGATTGCCGTCAGCCTGTCGCAAACGCGCGCCTTTTCTTCGTCAGTCAGATGTCGCTTCATGGAAGCCTCCACCGCTTGGCGCCAAGCATACAGAAGTTTTGACCGGCACGCGACGGGCGGTTGATGGCAATTGACGACGGGGCAAAGTTCAAACCGACATGACCCGAATTCGCCACGCGGTTTCTCTGGCCCGCCAGGCTCAAAGGCCGACCATCCGCCTGATGTCGTCCGGCGATGCGCCGGCATGGCGCAAGGCGGCAAGGCCGGTGTCGCCGAAGCTCTTGGACAGCTTTCGTCCATCCGGCCCGAGGATGAGGCGATGATGGAAATAGGCCGGCTGCGGCAGTCCGAGGAGTTCCTGCAGCAGGCGCTGCACGCCGGTGGCGGAAAACAGGTCCTGTCCGCGCACGACATGGCTGACGCCTTGCAGGGCATCGTCCATGACGACGGCGAGGTGATAGCTGGTCGGGATGTCGCGGCGCGCCACGATTACGTCGCCCCAGTCCTGCGGCCGGGCATTGATCGCGCGTGTCGCGACGAGCGCCTCATCGCTGAATTCGGCCCATGCGAGGTCCTTGCCGACACGCGCCACGGCGGCATCGATATCCAGCCGCCAGGCGAAGGGCGCGTTCTCGGCGATCCGTCGCTTGCGCTCCTTCACCGGCAGCGCCTTGTCGGCGGCGGGGTACAGCGGCACGCCATCTGGATCGCGAGGCCAGTCGCGTCCGCGCTGTTCGCTGTCGGTGATGAATGCCCGGATCTCGCCACGGCTCATGAAGGCGGGATAGACGAGTTCGTCCCGAATCAGCCGGTCAAGCGTCGTCTCGTATTCCGCGAAGTGCTCGGACTGGCGGCGCACCGGCTGTTCCCAGCCAAGCCCCAGCCACTTCAGATCGGCAAGCAAGCCGGCCTCGAATTGCGGCGTGCAGCGTGTCGTGTCGATATCCTCGATGCGCAGCAGCAGGCGGCCGCCTGCGGCGTCAGCCAATTTCTGATTGAGCAGCGCCGAATAGGCGTGGCCGAGATGCAAGTCGCCGTTGGGGCTGGGGGCGAAGCGGAATGTCAGGAGTGTCATTTGTCCGGCGGCAATCAGGTTTTGCGGCGCTTCGCCAATTGCTACCCTGTCGAGGGTCAAGGAACAAGAAACATGCAGCGCATTGCCACATCAGACGACATTGCCCGGGGGCTCGATGCGCTTTGCCTGATCGACCCGCGCCTGGAAAAGGTGCGCGGCATGGCCGGCGAGGTGCCGCTGCGGCTTTCCGAGCCCGGGTTCCGAAGCCTGGCCTCGATCATCGTCTCGCAGCAAGTGTCCCGCGCCAGCGCCGATGCGATCTTCGGCCGGCTGACCAAACTCGTCGATCCGCTGACGCCGCAGGCGATTCTGGCCGCCGGCGAAGACATGTTTCGCGAGGCGGGCCTGTCGCGGCCGAAGCAGCGCGGGCTGATTGCCATTGCCCAGGCTGTGGCCGACGGGCTCGACCTCAATCACCTCTGTTCGCTCGACGCCCAGGAGGCGATCACGACGATGACGGCGGTGTCCGGGATCGGCCCGTGGACGGCGGAAGTGTATCTCTTGTTCGCCGCCGGCCACCCCGACATTTTTCCGGCGCGCGACGTTGCCTTGCAGAGCGCGGTCGGTCACGCGCTCGGCATCGAGCCGCGTCCGCCGGAGAAAACACTGATCGCACTGGCCGAATCATGGAGCCCGTGGCGAGGTGTCGCATCGCGGCTTTTCTGGTCCTATTATCGCGAAACCAGAGGTCGGGAAGCCGCGCCGCCGGCTTAATCCGCAAAAAGGCATGAAAATCACGCATTTTTGGCGCTTCAGCGACGCGACAATCCGCTTCACATCCCTGTCATGTCAGGCTTACAGTATCCGCGCCATTCGGGTCTAGAACCAAGGAGGTAAACACGTGACGGTCGCCGTATCTCCGGATGGGCTTCCAGCACTGGTGCTGAATGCGGATTACCGTCCGCTCAGCTATTACCCTCTGTCGCTCTGGTCCTGGCAGGATGCCATCAAGGCGGTGTTTCTCGACCGGGTGAACATCGTCGCCGAATACGAGCACGCCGTCTCCTCGCCGACCTTCTCGATGAAGCTACCGAGCGTCGTCAGCCTGAAGGCCTATGTGAAGCCGTCCAGGCACCCGGCCTTCACCCGCTTCAACGTCTTCCTGCGCGACCGCTTCCAGTGCCAGTATTGCGGCACGCCGGAGGACCTGACCTTCGATCACGTCATCCCCCGCCATCGCGGCGGCGCCACGACGTGGGAGAATGTCGTTGCCGCCTGTTCGCCCTGCAATCTCAGGAAGGGCGGCATGATGCCGGCGCATGCCAAGATGTGGCCGCTGCAGAAACCCTTCCAGCCGACGGTGCACGATTTGCACAACAACGGCCGCCTGTTCCCGCCCAACCATCTGCACGAAAGCTGGATGGATTATCTGTACTGGGATGTCGAACTCGAACCGTAGAGTTCGGCACAAATCCGCCATGCTGGCCGCCTGACGCGGCTTTCTGCGCTTCCGGTGCTCACGTACCTGAGTACGCTCCGCTCCGGTTCTCGAAAGCCGTGCCATCCGACTCAGCCTGCCGAATTTTTGCGCGAACTCTGCGTCGCGCCGGCCAAACGAATTTGCTCAGTCGCGGGTGAGGGCGCCGCGGAAGGCGACGGCGGCCAGGACGAGGCTGGCGATGGCGTTCCAGCCGGCCAGCGACAGGCCGAGGATGCGCAGCGCCGCCTTGTCGCAGGAGGGCGGCACGAATTTGTCGAGCGCGTCGAGCACGCCCTTGCCGCCGGTGTCGACTGGCCCGGCGCCGGCGGTGCAATCGGTCGGGCCGGCCCACCACTGCCATTCGACGCCGGAGTGATAGACACCGAGATAGAGGCCGTAGAGCATCAGCAGGCCGCCTATGGCCAGCAGGCCGCGCGTCAGCCATGCCGGCGCGTGCAGCATGGATGCAAGCACCGCCAGCAGCATCAGCGGCGCGCCGATGTAGTAGGGCGTGCGCTGCTCAAGGCAGAGGTGGCAGGGGATGTAGCCGCCGAGATACTGGAAGCCCAGCGCCGAGCCCACGGTAGCGGCCATCGCGACGGCGAGAAACAAGGCGGTGCGCGTCCGCTGGCGTCCGGTGTCGGCATTCATGGTCGCTGTCATCGTGTTCTTCGTCCGTTGAGTTCGCCGCGCTCTTTGTCCCTGTCCTTGTCCCAACAGCGCCGGGCATTTTTGGGCGACAGGACTAGAACGCGTATTTGACGAGGATATAGAGCAAAATCAGGGCAGCCGCGCCGGCGCCGGCGATCAGTCCGAGACGCTTTTCGATGAATTCGCGGATCGGCTCACCGAAGCGGCGCAGCAGCCAGGCCAGCAACAGGAAGCGGGCGCCGCGCGCGACGATGGCCGAGATGATGAAGATCAGCAAATTGACGTGCAGGGCGCCGGCAAGGATGGTGACGACCTTGATCGGCGGCAGGTGCGCGAGACCGGACGTAACGAGCAGCACCAGCATCAGGCCGGTGCCAGAATTCTGCCAGTGCTCGAAGGTCGACAGGCCGCCGAAATGCTCCAGGATCGGACGGGCGACGGCGTCGTAGGCGAAGTAACCGATCATCCAGCCGGCGATGCCGCCCAGCACCGAGGCGGCCGTGGCGGTCAGCGCATAGCGGTAGGCGCGGTCGGGGCGTGCCAACGCCATCGGCAGATAGAGCACATCGGCCGGTACGAAGAAGAACGAGCTCTCAATGAAGGCGATGATGGCAAGCCACCATTCCGCGGATTTCCTTGCCGCCAGCGACAAGGTCCAGTCGTAAAGTCCGCGAAGCATCGGCACTCCTAATGCGTGTCGCCCAAAAATGCGCAGCGGTTTCGGACATTGGCATGCACAACCAACGGGCATGCACAAAACAAAGACCCAAAGCACGCGCCATCTGTTCTGTCAGACGCGCCGCACTTTGATGCGCCGCCTGTCTAGAAAGATTTTCCGCGCTGCACAATGGCAGCGCCGTCACGAAATCGAAAGGTGAAGTTTGGTCGCATCCGGGCCATCGACAATTGGCCAGTTGACGAACAGGCCTCCAACCGTATAGTCCGCGCCCATCCAGGCCGCCCGGCCTGAGCCCCTATGGCGGAATTGGTAGACGCGCTCGACTCAAAATCGAGTTCCGCAAGGAGTGCTGGTTCGATCCCGGCTAGGGGCACCACTGACAACCCGTCAGATCAAGGACCGAGAGGTCAAGGTCGTGGCGCTGGATTTGCCGCCTTCGCACATGATGTTGAAGACCGAGGACGCCTTCACC
>NZ_JBFULQ010000031.1:0-23547 GCF_054049815.1 Mesorhizobium sp. P5_C1
GGCCAGAACGTGCTGCTGCTCAGCGCCGGCGACAATTTCCAGGGATCGCTGTTCTACACGACCTACAAAGGCAAGGTCGAAGGCGAATTCCTCAACGAGATGAAGTTCGACGCCATGGCGCTCGGCAACCATGAATTCGACGATGGCGAGACGGCGTTGGCGCCGTTCCTCGACATGATCAAGTTCCCGGTGCTCGGCGCCAATGTGAAGGCCAACGCGCAATCCAAGCTCGGCGACCGCGTCAAGCCGTCTGTTGTCGTCGAGGTCGGTGGCCAGAAGATCGGCATCATCGGCGCGGTGACCAATGACACCCCGGAACTCGCTTCCCCCGGCCCCAACATCACCATCGAGGACGACGTCAAGTCGATCACCGCCGAGGTCGAGAAGCTGAAGGGCGAAGGCGTCAACAAGATCATCGCCGTGACCCATATCGGCTACAAGCGCGAGCGCGACGTCATCGCCAAGATCCCGGGCATCGACGTGGTCGTCGGCGGCCACAGCCACTCGCTGCTGTCGAACACCGACCCGAAGGCGGAGGGACCCTACCCGACGATGGTCGACAATCCCGACGGCTACAAGGTGCCGGTCGTGCAGGCGGCGTCCTATTCCAAATATCTCGGCGAATTCAAGGTGGTGTTCGACGACAACGGCGTCGTCAAATCGGCCAGCGGCGACCCGATCTTTCTCGACAAGTCGATCACTCCCGACCCGGCTGTGCTCGCCCGCATCAAGGAGCTTGGCGCGCCGATCGAGGCGTTGAAGAACAAGGAAGTGGCCGAGACCACCGACGTCATCGACGGCAGCCGCGAGAACTGCCGCACCCGTGAGTGCGCGATGGGCAACCTCGTCTCCGACGCCATCCTCGACCGCGTCAAGGGACAGGGCGTCGAGATCGTCATCTCCAATGGCGGCGGCCTGCGTGCCTCGATCGACAAAGGCACCGTCACCATGGGCGAGGTGCTGACCGTGCTGCCGTTCCAGAACACGCTGGCAACCTTCCAGATTTCCGGCAAGGACCTGGTGGCCGGCCTCGAGAACGGCCTCAGCCAGATCGAGGACGGCGCCGGCCGCTTCCCGCAGGTCGCCGGCCTGAAATATTCCTTCGACAAGTCGGTTGCGCCCAATGCCGGTCGCGTCAAATCGGTGGAAGTCATGGAAGGCGGCGCCTGGACGCCGATCAATCCCGACAAGGACTACCTCGTCGCCACCAACAACTATGTCCGCCAGGGTGGCGACGGCTACAAGATCTTCGCCGACAAGGCCAAGAACGCCTATGACTACGGTCCGGGCCTCGAACAGGTGGTTGCCGACTATCTCGGCGCGCACCGGCCCTACACGCCAAAGCTCGATGGCCGCATCACGGAGATCGCCGCGACCGTCGCGGCGGCGCCGGCGGCCGAGCCGGCCAAGCCTGCCGAAGCAGCAAAGCCCGCTGAGGCCGCACCGGCCGCGGAACCGGCCAAGCCTGCGGAAGCGGCACCGGCGCCCGCCCCCGCCGAACCGGCAAAGCCGGCAGAGGCCGCGCCGACCGAAAGCAGCCATGTCATCGTTGCCGGCGACACCTATTGGGATCTGGCAAAGAAGGCCTATGGCGACGCGACCAAATGGAAGCTGATCTATGAGGCAAACAAGGGCCAAAGGCCTCATCGGCTTGCGCTTGGCGCAACCCTGACCATCCCGCCAAAGTAACGTCGCTGCGCCTCTTTCAACGACGCGCCCGCCCGGGAAGCCGGGCGGGTTTTTTCGTTGCCTGCTAAGGTGCGGCCAGACGCTGCATTGAAAACTGGCGTGGCATCGCTAGTTTCGCGCCGTATCCGGAGACTAGGTATGACCCTATCCAACCCTGCCGATCCCAAAGCCGCGAAGGCCGGCGGCCCGTTGCCCGCCGGGCATCCGTCGGTCAAGGCTGGCAAGGTCGGGGTCATGCTGGTCAATCTCGGCACGCCGGATGGCACCGATTTCAAGCCGATGTGGCGCTATCTGCGTGAATTCCTGTCCGATCCACGCGTCATCGAGCTCAACAAGGCGATCTGGTATCCGATCCTCTATGGGCTGGTGCTCACCAGGCGGCCGAAGGCGTCGGGCGCCAACTACGCCCGGATCTGGAACCGGGAGAGGAACGAGTCGCCCTTGCGCACCTACACCCGCGCCCAGGGCGAGAAGCTGGCCGAGGCGTTGCGCGACCTGCCCGAGGTCGTGGTCGACTGGGCGATGCGCTACGGCAACCCTTCGACCGCGAGCATCGCCCAGGGGCTGGTCGAAAAGGGTTGCGACCGCATTCTTTCATTCCCGCTCTATCCGCAGTACTCGGCGACCACCACCGCCACCGCCAACGACCAGCTGTTTCGTGCCCTGATGAAGATGCGCCGCGCACCGGCCATCCGCAGCGTGCCGCCTTACTACGATGAACCGGTCTACATCGAAGCGCTGGCGCGTTCGATCGAGCGGCATCTGGCCACGCTGGATTTCGAACCGGAGGTTGTCATTGCCTCCTTTCACGGCATCCCGAAACCCTATTTCGAGAAAGGCGACCCTTATCATTGCCACTGCCAGAAAACGACGCGGCTGTTGCGCGAACGGCTCGGCTGGGATGACAACAAACTGATCATCACCTTCCAGTCGCGCTTCGGCGCGCAGGAATGGCTGCAGCCCTACACCGACAAGACCGTGGAGAAACTGGCCAGGGACGGGGTGAAGTCGATCGCCATCGTCAATCCGGGCTTTTCGGTCGACTGCATCGAGACGCTGGACGAGATCGGCCGCGAGGCGGCCGAGACCTTCCATCACGCGGGCGGCAAGAACTTCGCCCACATCCCATGCCTCAACGACAGCGCCGAGGGGATGGCGGTGATCGAGGCGATGGTACGGCGCGAACTGTCCGGCTGGGTCTGACACCGGAACAACACAAGCTCCGGGGCGTTGTGCAGCACCTCCGGAGACTTTGATGCCTCGCAAACTTGACCTCAGAAGCGGCCGGCCCGTCTGGTCCGCCTACCGGGCGCCTGCTGTCCCGACGGCCGCGCTGACCCGTGACGCCAAGGCTGACGTGCTGATCGTCGGCATGGGCATCAGCGGCGCCATGACGGCCGAGGCGCTGACGGCGCACGGCCATGCGGTGATCTGCATCGACCGGCGCGGCCCGCTGAAAGGCTCGACGTCCGCAACCACTGCTCTCGTGCAGTTCGAAATCGACCAGCCGCTTTCGATACTCTCGAAGATGATCGGCAAGACCTCGGCGGAGCAGGCCTGGCGGCGCTCGCGGCTCGCCGTTTCCAACCTCGCTGCCCGCATTGCCGAACTCGACATCAACTGCAGCCCGAGCCGCAACCCGTCGCTCTATCTGGCGGGCACGCTGCTCGGCCCGTCGGAACTCCGTGACGAAGCCGACGCTCGAAGACAGGCAGGCATCGCCGCGACCTATCTCACGGCGGCACCGCTGGCGGAGAAATTCGGCATCGACCGCGAAGCCGCCATCCTCAGCCACGGCAACATCGCGCTTGATCCGCGCAAGCTGACAGCCGGGCTGCTGCTGAAGGCCTCGCAGCGCAAGGCACGCTTCTATGCTCCCGTCGAAGCGACGGCGATCGAGGACAGTGCCGACGAGGTGGTCGTGGCAACCAGGGATGGGCCCACCATCACGGCACGGCATGTTGTTCTGGCCACCGGCTACGAACTCGTCGACATCGTGCCGGCGGCGGCCCACCGGATCATCTCGACATGGGCGATCGCGACACGCCCGCAACCGCGAAAGATCTGGCCGCGCTCAGCGTTCATCTGGGAGGCGTCGGACCCGTACCTTTACATGCGCGCGACATCAGATGGCAGGGTCGTCTGCGGCGGCGAGGACGAGGACTTTGTCGACGAGACGCGGCGCGACGAGTTGATCGCCGACAAGAGTGCAAGCATCGCCGAAAAACTTGGCCGCCTGTTCCCGCATCTCGACGTCAGGCCGGAATTCGCCTGGACCGGTTCGTTCGGCACCACGACCACCGGCCTGCCCTATATCGGCGCCATTCCCAGGCACCCGCGCATCCATGCCGTGATGGGTTACGGCGGCAACGGCATCACCTTCTCGCAGATCGCTTCCGAGATTGTCTCGGCCTCGATCAACGGGCGGAGCGACACGGATGCAGGGTTGTTTGCCTTCAACCGTCGATAGCAGACCCACAAACAATCCATCATCACCTGATTGTAACGTTCCTGAAACACACTTAAGTCTTTGGTGAAGCCGGCTGCGCGAGAATGGCTTTCGCGGCCTGCCTCTGAGGGAGAGCCAAATGGATTTCAGTGGTTTCGATATTGCGGTCATTGTTCTGGTCGCGCTTGTCGTGCTGGTGCTGTTCAAAGGCATCAAGACAATTCCGCAAGGCTATAACTATACGGTCGAACGTTTTGGCCGTTACACCAAGACACTGAGTCCAGGCCTCAATCTCATCACGCCTTTCGTCGACCGCATCGGCGCCAAGATGAACATGATGGAGCAGGTGCTCGACGTTCCGAGCCAGGAAATCATCACCCGCGACAACGCCATCGTCGGGGTCGACGGCATCGCCTTCTACCAAATCCTCAATGCGGCGCAGGCCGCCTACCAGGTTGCCGGACTGCAGAACGCCATCCTCAACCTGACAATGACCAACATCCGTACCGTCATGGGCTCGATGGACCTCGACGAGCTGCTGTCGAACCGCGACGCCATCAACGAGCGCCTGCTGCGCGTCGTCGACGAAGCCGCGCATCCGTGGGGCATCAAGATCACCCGCGTCGAGATCAAGGACATCAACCCGCCGGCCAACCTCATCGAATCGATGGGCCGCCAGATGACGGCCGAGCGCAACAAGCGCGCGCAGATCCTCGCCGCCGAAGGCCTCAAGCAGTCGCAGATCCTCGAGGCCGAGGGCCGCAAGGAAGCCGCCTTCCGCGACGCCGAGGCGCGCGAGCGTTCTGCCGAAGCCGAAGCGCGCGCCACGCAAGTGGTGTCGGAAGCGATCTCGAAGGGCGATGTGCAGGCGCTGAACTACTTTGTGGCGCTGAAATACACCGAAGCACTTGGCAGGATCGGCACAGCCACCAACAGCAAGATCGTGCTGATGCCGATGGAAGCCTCGTCGCTGATCGGCACGCTTGGCGGTATCGGCGAGATCGCCAAGGAAGTCTTCCGCAGCGATGGCACGGCCGGCGCGCAAAGGCAGGCCGCACGCCCGCCGGTGGTTCGCCCAAGCGAGAACTGAGGGGCATACTCCCATGTTGGACCGCATCATTTCCGAACTCGGCCCGTGGAACTGGATGGTTCTGGGCTTCGTCCTGCTGGTGATGGAAATCATCGCGCCAGGCATCTTCATGCTGTGGATCGGCATCGCCGCCCTGATCATCGGCGCGGTGTCGCTGTTGATCTGGGATGCCGGTTTCTGGACCTGGCAAGTCCAGGTCCTCGCCTTCCTGGCGCTGTCGCTGGTCTCGGCCTATGTCGGCAAGAAGCTGGTCGGTGGTCACGATGATCCGACCGACCAGCCGCTGCTCAACCGGCGCGGCGCGCAGATGGTCGGCAAGATGGCAACGCTAGCCGAACCGATCCGGGACGGGCGTGGCCGCATCAAGCTGGGCGATACGCTGTGGCGTGTCTCCGGCCCGGACCTGCCGGCAGGCACGCAGGTGCGGGTGACGGCTGCGGCCGACACGGATCTGGAACTGACCGTGGAGCGGGTCTGAACGCCTAGGCTGCGCCGATGCGCAGGAGATCGTGCAGGTGGATGAGGCCCACCGGCCGTCTGCCTTCCACCACCATCAGACTGGTGATGGCTGAACTGTTGATCGTCTGCAGCGCCGTTGCCACGAGCGTATCCGGCGACGCCGTTTTCGGTCCTTTTGTCATCACCTCATCCACCGTCATCGCCAGCAGATTGCTGCCGATGTGACGCCTTATGTCACCGTCGGTGATGATGCCGGCCAGCGCGCCGTCGGAGTCGGTGATCGCCACGCAGCCAAATCCCTTGCGCGACAGTTCCAGGATCGCGTCCTGCATGCCGGTGCCCGTGACCACCAGCGGCAGCCTGTCGCCAACATGCATGATCTGGCGGATCTGCGTCAGGTTGGCGCCGAGCTGGCCACCAGGATGGAAAGTACGGAAATGGTCCGGCGTGAAGCCGCGTGCTTCGAGCAGGGCGATCGCCAGCGCATCGCCCATCACCAGTTGCAGCAGCGTCGACGTCGTCGGCGCCAGGCCGTGTGGACAGGCCTCAGGCGCGCGGGGCAGCAGCAGCACCACGTCCGCGGCCCGCGCGAGCGCCGATGTCTCTCCGGCGGTGATGGCGATAAGCGGAATGGAGAAGCGTCTGGAATAGGCGACAATGCCCATCAGTTCCCTGCTCTCACCCGACCACGACATGGCGATGATGGCATCGTCCCTGGCAATCATACCGAGATCGCCGTGATTGGCTTCGGCGGGATGGACGAAAAAGGCCGGTGTGCCGGTCGAGGCCAGCGTCGCCGCGATCTTCGAACCAATATGGCCGCTTTTGCCCACGCCGGTGACGATCAGCCGACCCTCGATCTTCGAGATCATCTCGACGGCCTGGGCGAAAGGCTCAGCCAGTCCGTTCTCGAGTGCCTCGGCAAGGGCCGCGACACCAGCCTGCTCCGTTGCCACCGTTCTCAGTGCCGAAGCGATCGAGGCTTGACTGTCCAAAGGCTTCTTATTCAGGGATCCCGCATGCATGGCTGATGCGATTAGCGCGTTGCCGCCCGCCTGTCCAACAGAAATGGCCCCACGATGGCTAGGGACAACGACAAGCAGGCAATCAAAAGGCCTAACGCACGCCGCATGAAACCCTTTGGAAATCGGTACTTGAGGCCGCTGACGACCTCCAGCCTCAACCCTCCGTTAACCATCCCCATTTACGGTTCGGTAAGTATGGCGCGCGTGCGCCGCGCAAGCAGTGGTGACGATGTCCGGGGGCCAGCCAGAAAAATCAGGAGGACGAAAGGGCAAGGCTGCCTGCGCCTTGCTGCTGGCGACCAGCATGCTTGCCTTGCTGCGCCCGACGGCGCTCCATGCCCAGGAAACGGAGCTGCGCGGCGAGGTTTCCGAAACGGCAATCCTGTCCGACCAGCAGCGCAAGGCGAGACAGCTGGCTCTGGCAGCCCAAGGCCAGCAGGCTCCGGTCAACGCGGCGCAGGACAATGCGCCGGCACGAACCTACCTGCCGGCCAGCGCCGGCGCGGTGCCTGATGACACGGACGCCGGCGCCGCGACTGCGACCGGCAGCGTGTTCGATCCGCCTTCGGCGACCGACGATGCCTCCGCCGATGCCGCGGCACCGCCAAAACCTCACCGCCGGCCATCGACTGCCAGACAAAGTGCGGCGGATCCGGCCAAGGACAAGGCGACCGGCAAGTCGAGGAAGAAAAAGTCGACGACCGCGGCCACGGACGCCACGACCACGGGCGCCATCACCTCTACGACGGACGACGACACCACCGAAACGGATCAGGAGGCGGCCAACCGCCGCGCCGTCACCATCGACAGCGTCGACAGGCAAGAGCTTGACCGCGGCGCCGAACGCACCGCCTCCATCGAAGGCCAGGACAAGAAGGCCGAGGACGATCCGTTTGCCGCCACCGGCGTCAAATGGGGCTCTTTCGTCATTCGGCCGACGATCGAACAGGGCCTGACCGCCACCTCGAACGGCGATGCGAGCAGTGCCGGCACGTCGGCGCTGCTGTCCGAGACGGCGCTGCGCTTTTCCGCCGCCTCCGACTGGCGCGAGAACTCGGCGACGATCGACGGCTACGGCCTTTTCCGCGAGACCGTGTCGGGCTATTCGGTTCATGATGAGCAGGGCCGCATAGAAGGCCAGCTCAACGTCGACCTCGACAATGAGCTGCGCGCCATCGCCAAGCTCGGTTACGAGGCCGTGCCGGAATCGGCCTCCTCGCCGGACGCCATTGCTGGCGTCAACACGCAGCCGCTGCGGCAGACCGTGGACGGCAGCCTCGGCATCGAGAAGGACGTTGGCAAGATGCGCTATGCGTTGACCGGCGCGGTGACGCACGATTTCTATGGCGACGCCGAGCTTTCGGACGGCACCTCGTTGTCGCAGAAGGACCGCGACTCCACGCTCTATACGGCAACCCTGCGCACCGGCTACGAGATTTCTCCGGCACTCACCCCCTTCACCGAAATCGAGGCCGGTCACCGGACCTATGATCAACGCATCGACACCGATGGCTTCGAGCGCTCCTCGACGCGCCTCGGGGGCCGCGCCGGCCTTGAGCTCGACATGGGCGAGAAGCTGTCGGGCGAATTCTCGGCCGGCTGGCTGCGGGAGGCGATCGACGACGATCGGCTCGAAGTGATTTCAGGGGCGACCGTCAACGCCGACCTCAAATGGTCTCCGGAACGCGGCACCACGATCGGCCTGACCGGCCTGACCACCGTCGAGCCCACGACCATCGCCGGGCAAAGCGGCGATATCCTTTATTCAGGCCGCTTGACGGGCGAGCGGCAGATCCGCGCCAACCTCACCGGAAATGCGGCTCTGGGCCTTGATTGGCGCGATTATGTCGGCGTCGACGGCCATGACAGGACCCTGAGCGCCGAGGCCGGCCTGACATGGTGGCTGAACCGCTATGCCGGCCTCACCACCCGGGTGAGGACCGAAAAGCTGACCAGCAACCTGCCGGGCCGCGACTACACCGCCAACAGCATCTTCCTCGGCGTGAAGGTGCAGCGCTGAGCACTGCGCCAGGAAGCGTATGTCGAGATTCAGATCAGGCCGAGTCGAGAGCGATGGATTCCGAGAACCGGAGCGGAGCGTACGTTGGGTACGTCAGCACCGGAAGCGCAGGAAACCGTCGCTCGCAGGCCGGCCTCACCTGAATATCGACATAGCCTTAGAAAGCGGCGCCGCGACGCTCTGATGGTTTCAGCTCGTCGAGAAGCGTGCGGATGACGCCGGCCATGTTCTCGTTCATGTCGCTGCGCCACAGCGCGAAGGCGACATTGGCCTCGACGAAGCCTTCCGGCGATCCGCAATCAAAGGTACGGCCCTGATAGTGGTAGCCATAGAAGGGCTGCTGCTTTTCCAGCTTCAGCATCGCGTCGGTGAGTTGGATCTCGTTGCCGGCGCCCTTTTCCTGGCCTTCCAGGATCTTGAATATCTCGGGCTGCAGGATGTAGCGGCCGTTGATGTAGAGATTGGACGGTGCGGTGCCGGTCTTCGGCTTTTCCACCATCTCGGTGATGCGGAAGCCGTGATGCGTGTCCTCGCCACGGCCGACGATGCCGTATTTGTGGGCTTCGGCCGGGTCGCATTCCTGCACCGCGATGATGTTGTTGCCGGTTTCCTGGTAGAGCTCGACCATGTCCTTCATGCAGCTCTGTTCCGACTGCATTATCATGTCGGGCAACAAAAGGGCGAACGGTTCGTCGCCGACCAGCTCGCGCGCGCACCAGACGGCATGGCCAAGGCCGAGCGGCACCTGCTGGCGGGTGAAGCTGGTCTGCCCTGGCGCAGGCTGCAGGCGCTGCAGGCGGGCGAGCTGGTCGTCCTTGCCGCGCTGGGCCAGCGTGTCATAGAGCTCGAACTGGACGTCGAAATGGTCCTCGATGACGGCCTTGTTGCGGCCGGTGACGAAGATGAAATGCTCGATACCGGCCTCGCGCGCCTCATCCACCACATATTGGATCACTGGCCGGTCGACGACCGTCAGCATTTCCTTGGGGATGGCCTTGGTGGCCGGGAGAAACCGTGTGCCGAGACCGGCGACCGGGAAGACTGCCTTGCGAACTCTCTTCATGCTGTCAATTATCCATTTGATGGCCTGCTCCGCAATCCCCGTTTCAAGACATTTTCATGCCGGAATTGAGGACTACCGAGCAACTGAGGGGAACATGCCCCGGTAAAGCTTTGAGGCGTCTTTTCGTTCCCGGCAGCACCTATGGTAAACTAATTCCTAACCTGGTTCGGCGATGAATGGTCTTTCCTGAGACAGAGAAAGGGGAAAAGATGTCCGTTCGCAGTGCCGCAAAGCGTTTTACCAGCGTCATCGCGGCAGTCAGCCTCTCGCTCGCCCTGCTGATGCCCGGCCCGGCTTTCGCCGATGCCGGTTTCCGGCAGTGGGTCGCCGGCTTCCGCGCCACAGCCGTGCAGAGCGGCGTTTCCGGTGCCCTCTACGACCAGGCCTTCAGGGACATCAGGGATATCGACCCGGTAGTGCTGGAAAAGGCGCGTACGCAGCCTGAATTCACCGCACCTGCCTGGGACTATTTCGACAACCGCGTCCATGACCAGTCTGTCGCCGTCGGCCAGCAAATGGCCAAGAAGTGGAAGCCATGGCTGGACAGGATCGAGGCCAGGTTCGGCGTCGACCGCTACATCCTGCTCGCCATCTGGTCGATGGAATCGAACTATGGCGAAATCCTCAAGCGCGACGACATCATGCGCAACGTCGTGCGCTCGCTGGCGACCCTGGCCTATGCCGATCCGAAGCGGGCAAAATTCGCCCGCACCCAGTTGATCGCCGCGCTGAAGATCCTGCAGACCGGCGATATCGACGAAAGCCATCTGAGCGGATCCTGGGCCGGCGCCATGGGCCACACCCAGTTCATCCCGACCAGCTATCTGCACTATGCCGTCGACATGGACGGCAACGGCAAGCGCGACATCTGGAATTCGATCCCCGATGCGCTGGCGACAGCGGCCAACCTGTTGAAGAAGAATGGCTGGCAGGCCGGCAAGACCTGGGGCTATGAGGTCACCTTGCCGGCCGGCAAGCTTCCTGGCGGTTCTAAGACGCTGTCGCAATGGCAGGCTCTCGGCGTTGCCAGGGCCAACGGCAAGCCGTTCAAGAACGGCTCCGACAAGGCGACGCTGAAAGTGCCGGACGGCCGCGGCGGGCCAGCCTTCCTGATGGTCAAGAATTTCTCGGTCATCAAGGCCTACAACAATGCCGACAAATATGCGCTCGCCGTCGGTCTTCTCGCCGACGAAATCGCCGGCTCCAGCGGTCTCGTGCAGGACTGGAAGCGGCCTTTCACCAAGCTCACTTTCGAGGAAAGGCAGGAGCTGCAGAAGCGGCTTTCCCAGCACGGCCTCTACGACGGCAAATTCGATGGCAAGATCGGCGACGGCTCGAAAACCGCCATCATGGCCTTCCAGGCCAAGGCCGGATTGGCCCAGGACGGCTATCCGAGCATGGAAGTGCTGAAGTGGCTCAGGCAGAAATAGGGCCACCTGCAGTGCCACGCGGCCTTTCGGACGCGCAAAGGACACTGTAGCAATCTGTAGGGTGCATGACCTTCGAAAGTCGACGCGACTTTTCAAGGCAGTGCGCCACGGGATGGAGGAAACGATTGGCTTCGGCTGCGCGCATCGCAGGGCTTGTTCGTCGCATGCCGGTGCTGATTCTGGCCGTCGTCGTTATCGCCGTCGGCTTGGCTGGCGCCTTCCACGCGCCGGCCATGGCGCAGGAGCAGCAATACCGCGGCTGGTCGTTGCGCGACTCGTTGCGCGACCTTTTGTTCCCACGCCGCAGCGAGCGGATCGAGCCGCCGCTGAACATCCAGAAGGCGAAGCCAAAGCCGCGCAAACCCCGCGTCCCGCGTGCGCCGGCCGAGCCGCAAATGCCGATCGCCGAGAAAGTCCCGGATGCCCGTACCGTCCTGGTGGTCGGCGATTTCATGGCGTCCGGGCTTGCCGAAGGCCTCGACACCGCCTTTGCCGAGAACACCGGCATCAGGATCGTGGCTCGCAGCAATGGCTCGTCCGGCTTCGTACGCGATGATTTCTACAACTGGCCCGAACAGATCAAGGCGCTGATCGAGACCGAAAAACCGGCCGCCGTCGTCGTCATGCTGGGTTCCAACGACCGTCAGCAGATGAAGGTGGGGGATGTGCGAGAGCAGCCCCGGTCCGAGAACTGGACCAAGGAATACGAGCGCCGCACCGATGCGCTCGGCAAGGCCATCGCCGACGCCAAGGTGCCTTTCCTGTGGGTTGGCATGCCGGCCTTCCGGGTGCCGAAGATGACCTCCGACATGTTGGCCTTCAACGACATCTACCATCAGGCCACCGAAAGCCATGGCGGCGAATTCGTCGACGTCTGGGACGGCTTTGTCGACGAGAACGGCACCTTCGTCACCAGCGGCCCCGACATGAACGGCCAGCCCGTGCGGCTGCGTGCCGACGACGGCATCAACGTCTCGAAGGCCGGCAAGCGCAAGCTCGCCTTCTATACCGAAAAGCCGCTGATGAAGATCCTCGGCCTCGCCGCCCCCGGAAGCGTAACCCCGGCGACCGCACCGGCGGGCGCGCCCGTCGAGGCGCCTGGGCCGGCCGCCGCGCCCATCGTCATCGACCGCACCGCGCCGATGCTGCTCAGCGATCCGGCACTCGACGGCGGCTCCGAACTTCTGGGCGCGGCGCCGCAGCCAACGCCCAATCCGGATCTGCCCGGTGAAAAACTGGTGGTCGAAGGCAAGGCCCCGGAAGCCTCGCCCGGCCGCGCCGACGATTTCTCCTGGCCACCCCGGCCGCAGCCTGCGGCGGCGGTGGCCGCACCCGGCACGACGACGGCGATAAATCCTTAGAAGCTCCCTGAGCCCGTTTCGAAATTCGCTCCCGCGAGCACCGGAAGCGCAGAAAACGCCTCCAGATGGCTGCGGGAGTAGAATTTCCAACGGGCTCAGCTGGGCAGTACGGTGGACCCCATCAAGGCCTCGTCGATCGAGCGCGCCGCCTGGCGACCCTCGCGGATCGCCCAGACGACCAGCGACTGGCCGCGACGCACGTCGCCCGCCGCATAGAGCCTGTCGACGCTGGTCCTATAGTCGCGATCATTGGCTTCGACGTTCCTGGAACGGCGGCTGTCGGTGACGATCTTCATCTGGCCGTCCAATTCCGACACCAGGCCGGCGATGGTCGGGCCGGCAAAGCCAATGGCGATGAAGGCGAGATCTGCTCGGATGACGAATTCGGTGCCGGCGATCGGCTTGCGCTTCTCGTCGACCTCGCAGCACTTGACGCCGGTCAGTTGACCCTCCTCGCCGATGAACTCGAGCGTCGCCACCTGGAATTCGCGCTCCGCCCCTTCGGCCTGCGAGGACGAGGTGCGCATCTTGGTCGCCCAGTAGGGCCATACCGACAGCTTGTCTTCCTTCTCAGGCGGCTGCGGGCGGATGTCGAGCTGGGTAACGCGCACGGCGCCCTGGCGGAAGGCGGTGCCGACGCAGTCGGACGCGGTATCGCCGCCGCCGACGACGACGACATGTTGGCCGCCGGCGATGATCGGATGCGACGGCCAGGCCACGGACTGGATCGGCTCGCCGCCGACCCGCCTGTTCTGCTGCACCAGATAGGGCATCGCATCATGCACGCCGCCGAGATCGTCTCCCGGGATGCCGGCCGCGCGCGGCGTTTCGGAACCGCCGCAATAGAGCACGGCGTCATGTTCGGCGAGCAGCTCGGCAACCGGCTTGTCGACACCGACATTGACGCCGCAATGGAAGGTCACGCCCTCGCCCTGCATCTGCTCGATGCGCCGGTCGATATAGTGCTTCTCGATTTTGAAGTCGGGAATGCCGTAGCGCATCAGCCCGCCCGGCCGGCTTTCGCGCTCATAGACATGAACGTCGTGGCCGGCGCGGCCAAGCTGCTGGGCAGCCGCCATGCCGGCCGGGCCGGAGCCGATGACGGCGACGCGCTTTCCCGTCTTCTTCTCCGGCGGATAGGGCCTGATATGACCGGTCTCATAGGCCTTGTCGGCGATCGCCTGCTCGACCGTCTTGATGGCGACGGGAATGTCCTCGAGGTTCAGCGTGCAGGCTTCCTCGCAGGGCGCGGGGCAGATGCGACCGGTGAACTCCGGGAAGTTGTTGGTCGAATGCAGGTTGCGGATCGCGTTGTCCCAATCGCCATTGTAGACGAGGTCGTTCCAGTCCGGGATCTGGTTGTGGATCGGGCAGCCTGTCGGTCCGTGGCAGAACGGAATGCCGCAATCCATACAGCGCGCGGCCTGTTTCTCGACCTCCTTGTCCGACATCGGCAGCGTGAATTCGCGGAAATGCCGGATGCGGTCGGAGGCCGGCTGGTACTTGTGCACCTGCCGGTCGATTTCGAGAAAGCCTGTTACCTTGCCCATAGTCCAGTTCCTGCTGTCCAGATGGTGCGGTTTTCGCCGCACCCGTTAACCTCTTGAGGCAGCCATGGCAACCTTGCCTTCGAGGTCAAACTTTCGATGAAGGTGGGCCGGGAAACCTGGGCCTCCCGGCAACTGCAAAGTCTATTCCGCCGCCACGCCCATGCGCATGCGTTCCATCTCGATCAGTGCGCGGCGGTATTCGACCGGCATGATCTTGCGGAATTTCGGCCGGAAGGTCGTCCAGTCGTCGAGGATTTCGCGACCGCGCACCGAACCGGTGAAGTGCACATGGTTCGAGATCAGCTGGTAGAGCCGCTCCTCGTCATGGCTGGTCATGTCGCCGGAGACGTCGACGCGACCCTTGTGGTCGAGGTCGCCGCCATGGTGCAGCAGCCTTTCCATCAGGTCGTCTTCTTCCGGAACCGGTTCCAGCTCGACCATCGCCATGTTGCAACGCTCGGCGAAATCGCCTGCCTCGTCCAGCACATAGGCGACGCCGCCCGACATGCCGGCGGCGAAGTTGCGGCCGGTCTTGCCGATGACGACGACTATGCCGCCGGTCATGTACTCGCAGCCATGGTCGCCAACGCCTTCGACGACGGCGGCCACGCCCGAATTGCGCACGGCAAAACGCTCGCCGGCGACGCCGGCGAAATAGGCCTCGCCCTCGGTCGCGCCATAGAGCACCGTGTTGCCGACGATGATGGACTCCGCCGCGACGATCTTGGCCTCTTCCGGTGGCCGGATGACGATACGGCCGCCCGACAGGCCCTTGCCGACATAGTCGTTGCCGGCGCCGACGAGATCGAACGAGATGCCGCGCGCCAGGAAGGCGCCGAAGGACTGTCCGGCAGTGCCGGTCAGCTTCACCGAGATCGTATCCTCGCGGAGGCCCTTGTGCTTGAAGCGCTTGGCCACTTCGCCCGACAGCATGGCGCCGGTCGAACGGTCGACATTGCGGATGTCGACCTCGATCTTGACCGGCTGCTTGCTTTCAAGCGCGGGCTTCGCCAGTTCAATCAGCTTGCGATCGAGCACATCGTCGATCGGGTGCTTCTGCCGCTCGGTCCAGTGCACCGCTTCATGCGGCGCGTCCGGCTTGAAAAACATCTTCGAGAAATCGAGCCCGCGCGCCTTCCAGTGCACGATCAGGTCGCGCTTCTCCAAAAGGTCGGTGTCGCCGATAATCTGGTCGATATGGGTGTAACCCATCTCGGCGAGCAGCGCCCTCACCTCTTCCGCCACGTAGAAGAAGAAGTTGATGACATGCTCGGGCGTGCCCTTGAAGCGCTTGCGCAGCACCGGGTCCTGCGTCGCCACGCCGACCGGACAGGTGTTGAGATGGCACTTGCGCATCATGATGCAGCCGGCTGCGATCAGCGGCGCGGTCGAGAAGCCGAACTCGTCGGCACCGAGCAGCGCGCCGACGATGACGTCGCGGCCGGTGCGCAAGCCACCATCGACCTGCAGCGCCACGCGCGAACGCAAGCCGTTCAGCACCAGCGTCTGGTGCGTCTCGGCAAGGCCCATTTCCCACGGGCTGCCGGCATGCTTCAGCGACGTCAGCGGCGAGGCACCAGTGCCGCCATCATAACCCGAGATGGTGATGTGGTCGGCCCGCGCCTTGGCAACGCCTGCTGCAACCGTGCCGACGCCGACTTCCGAGACCAGCTTGACCGACACGTCGGCCGCCGGGTTGACGTTCTTCAGATCGTAAATCAGCTGCGCCAGATCCTCGATCGAATAGATGTCGTGATGCGGCGGCGGCGAGATCAGGCCGACGCCCGGCGTCGAGTGCCGGACCTTGGCGATGGTCGCGTCGACCTTGTGGCCGGGCAGCTGGCCGCCCTCGCCCGGCTTGGCACCTTGCGCCACCTTGATCTGCATCATGTCGGAATTGACGAGATATTCGGCCGTCACACCGAAACGGCCCGAGGCGATCTGCTTGATCGCCGAGCGTTCCGGATTCTTGCCGCCGCCGGGCAGCGGCAGATAGCGGTCCGCCTCTTCGCCGCCCTCGCCAGTGTTGGACTTGCCGCCAATGGCGTTCATGGCGCGCGCCAGCGTGGTGTGCGCTTCGCGCGAGATCGAGCCGAAGGACATCGCCCCGGTCGAGAACCGCTTGACGATGTCGGCCGCCGACATGACGTCGTCGAGCGCGACCTTCTTGCGGCCGGTTTCTTCGGCCAGCTTGATCCTGAACAGGCCACGAATGGTCTGGGCTCGGGCCGTCTCGCTGTCGATCTGCGCGGAATAGTCCTTAAACGTCTCCCACGAGCCCTGGCGCACGGCGTGCTGCAGGGTAGCGACCGCGTCGGGCGACCACATATGCGCCTCGCCGCGCATGCGGAACATGTATTCGCCGCCGACTTCCAGGCTGTTGCGCAGCACCGGATCGTTGCCGAAGCCGTCATTGTGGCGGCTGAGCGTCTCGGTCGCGATCTCGTCCAGCCCGACGCCTTCGATCAGCGTCGCGGTACCGGTGAAATACTGCTGCACGAAATCGGTCTTCAGCCCGATCGCGTCGAAAATCTGCGCGCCGCAATAGGACTGGTAGGTCGAGATGCCCATCTTGGACATCACCTTGAGGATGCCCTTGCCGATCGACTTGATGTAGCGCGTGACGACTTCGTAGGCGTCGACCTCCTTCGGCAGTTCGCCGCGCTTGTGCATGTCGAGCAGCGTGTCGAAGGCAAGGTAAGGGTTGATCGCCTCGGCGCCATAGCCGGCAAGGCAGCAGAAATGATGCACTTCGCGCGGCTCGCCGGATTCGACGACGAGGCCGACAGAGGTGCGCAGCCCCTTGCGGATCAGGTGGTGATGCACCGCGGCCGTCGCCAGCAGCGCCGGGATGGCGATGCGGTCTGGCCCGACCTGGCGGTCGGACAGGATGATGATGTTGTAGCCGCCGGCGACCGCCGCTTCCGCCCTCTCGCACAAGCGGTCGATGGCGCCCTGCATGCCTGCGGCTCCTTCATTCGAGCCATAGGTGATGTCGATCGTCTTGGTGTCGAAGCGGTCCTCTGTATGGCCGATGGAACGGATCTTCTCCAGATCGCCATTGGTCAGGATCGGCTGGCGCACCTCGAGCCGCTTGCGGCGCGAATTGCCGACCAGGTCGAAGATGTTCGGCCGCGGCCCGATGAAGGACACCAGGCTCATCACCAGTTCCTCGCGGATCGGGTCGATCGGCGGGTTGGTGACCTGAGCGAAATTCTGCTTGAAATAGGTGTAGAGCAGCTTCGACTTGTCCGACATCGCCGAGATCGGCGTATCGGTGCCCATCGAACCAACGGCTTCCTGGCCTGTCGTCGCCATCGGCGACATCAACAGCTTGGTGTCTTCCTGGGAGTAGCCGAACGCCTGCTGGCGATCGAGCAGGCTGACATCCTTGCGCAGCGCGCGCGGCTCGACCGGCTTCAGGTCTTCGAGGATCAGCTGCGTGTTGGCGAGCCAGGTCTTGTAGGGGTGCTTGGTCGCGATCTCCGACTTGAGCTCCTCGTCCGAGACGATGCGCCCCTTCTCCAGGTCGATCAGCAGCATGCGGCCGGGCTGCAGCCGCCACTTCTTGACGATCTTCTCTTCCGGCACCGGCAGCACGCCGGCTTCCGAAGCCATGATGACGCGGTCATCGTCAGTGACGATGTAACGCGCCGGGCGCAATCCGTTGCGGTCGAGCGTGGCGCCGATCTGGCGGCCATCGGTGAAGACCACCGCCGCCGGTCCGTCCCACGGCTCCATCAGCGCGGCATGGTATTCGTAGAAGGCCTTGCGATCGGCATCCATGAGCTTGTTGCCGGCCCAGGCTTCCGGGATCAGCATCATCATGGCGTGGCTGAGGCTGTACCCGCCCTGGAMCAGGAATTCGAGCGCRTTGTCGAARCAGGCGGTGTCGGACTGGCCYTCATAGGAAATCGGCCACAGCTTCGAGATGTTGTTGCCGAACAGTTCGGAATCGACCGACGCCTGTCGCGCCGCCATCCAGTTGTTGTTGCCGCGTACCGTATTGATCTCGCCATTGTGGGCGACCATGCGGTAGGGGTGCGCCAGCTTCCACGACGGGAACGTGTTGGTCGAGAAGCGCTGGTGGACAAGAATCAGCGCGGTTTCGAAGCGCGGATCGGTCAGGTCCTTGTAATAGGCACCGACCTGATAGGCCAGGAACATGCCCTTGTAGACGATGGTGCGCGCCGACAGCGACACACAGTAGGAGCCAATGTCCTTGTTGTCGTTCTCGGCGTAGATGCGGCCCGATATGACCTTGCGCAGCAGATAGAGTCTGGCCTCGTACTCCTCGTCATCGGGGATGTCTGATGTGCGGCCGATGAAGACCTGCCGATGGAACGGCTCAGACGCGACGATGTCCGGCGCCTTCGACAGCGACGAATTGTCTACGGGCACGTCGCGGAAACCGATGAGCGGAAGCCCCTCGGACTGCGCCGATTCGGCGATGATGTCCTCGATATGGGCGCGAAGTGCCGCGTCCTGCGGCATGAACCAGTGTCCGACGCCGTACTGACCTACCGGCGGCAGTTCGATGCCCTGGGCTGCCATCTCCTCGCGGAAGAAACGGTCGGGAAGCTGCACCAGCACGCCGGCGCCATCGCCGACCAACGGATCGGCGCCGACAGCGCCGCGATGCGTCAGGTTTTCTAGCACGGCAAGGCCGTCCTCGACGATCTGATGCGACTTCACGCCCTTCATGTTGACGATGAAGCCGACGCCGCAGGCATCATGCTCGTTGCGCGGATCGTATAGGCCCTGGGCGGAAAAGCCGTTGTCGGTTCGGCTTATGTTGGTTCGGGACGCGGTTTTGACGGTAGCCGCTTTCGTCTGCGCGGCCTGGCCGTTCGTCGCAGAGTGCGTCATGTCCGTCATCTCTCGGTCCTCCATTCCCAGCCCTTCGGGCGCTGGTCTGCCCCGGCAAGCGCCTGGCTCACCCTGATCCTTGCGGCACGTCTTGCGAAATCCTTGCCGAGCCAGGCGGCTTTCCGCATGGTTCGTATTCGTACAGGCCAGCGTCTGGCTGTCCAACCTGTCGCCCGCAGCAACAGCCGGAGAGGCCCAAATGATACGCCAATCCAGCTCGTTTTGTGCGACAAAATAAGACAGCACTACTGTCCTAAATTTTTATGACAGAAATCCTGGACGCACACAAGACCGATTCACAAAAAACTTGAGCCGCCAGCGACATAAAATTACGTGAAGTTGAGGAAAAACGTAAGCTTCGATCACAGCCGCTTTTCGGATCCGGCTGGCTTTACCGCTTTTCCGACACGTGGCCCTTGCGCGTGAAACCCCAAAGCAGCCAAGGTCGCGCCGTTTTCAATCGAAGCAGGATTCCTGATGTTTTTTGCATCCGACAACTGGGCGGGCGTCCATCCCGACATCTCTGCCAATTTATCCCGGCATGCCGCGGGCATCGCCACGGCTTATGGCGACGGCGAGCTCGACCGCGCCGTCTACCGGCGCTTCAGCGAGATTTTCGAACGGGATGTCGCGGTGTTCTTCGTCGCGACCGGCACGGCGGCCAACGCGCTGTCCATGGCGGCGTGCAATCGCATCGGCGGCGTCGCCTTCTGCCATTCCGAAGCGCACATGAATGTCGATGAATTCGGCGCCGCGGGCTTCTACACCGGTGGAGCGCGCATGTCGCCGGTTCCGGGGCCACTGGGGCGCATCAATCCGCAGGCCCTCGACCGGGCCATCACGCGCTACTCGCAAGACCTCGCCCCCGCCGGCCAGCCGATGGCGGTCACGATCACCCAGGCGACCGAGGTCGGCACCGTCTACACCGTCGACGATGTCAAGGCGATCGCCGAAGTCAGCCGCCGTCACGGCCTGCCTCTGCACATGGACGGAGCGCGGTTCGCCAACGCGATTGCGGCGACGGACATCAGTCCCGCAGAAATGACCTGGAAGAGCGGCGTCGATATCATCTCCTTCGGAGGCACCAAGAACGGCTGCTGGATGGCCGATGCTGTGGTGGTCCTGAACCCCGACGTGGCACGCGACCTGCGCCTGCTTCGCCAGCGCGCCGGGCAGACCTTTTCCAAGGCGCGCTTCATCTCGGCTCAGTTCGAAGCCTATTTCACCGACGATCTTTGGCTGAGGATGGCGCACCACGCCAATGCCATGGCCGCGCGGCTGGCCGCGACGATCGAGGATGCACCGGCAGGCCGGCTGGCCTGGCTGCCGCAGGCCAATGAAGTGTTCGCGATCCTCGACCGCGCCAAAGCCGAAAAGCTGCAGGCGGCCGGGGCAAAATTCTACGAATGGGGTTTGCCGCAGGGCTTCGACAGCCACCTCGGCGACAATGAAGTGATCTACCGTTTCGTCGCCAGCTTCGCGACCACGACCGAAGAGATCGACCACCTTGGCCACCTGATCGCTTGAGCTTTTCCTATGACCATGTCACCGCTCGGCTCGACTATGCGGCTGATCCGCCCCGCTCCAAACGTGCTCGGCTTTTATGACGGCCGGATAGAGGGCGTTCGCGGCTGGTCAGATCAGCCCAATTGGCTCGATGACGGCTCCTATGCCCTTGGCATTTGCACCTATGCAATTGTCGATGGCTCGGAAGCGCTTGTCTATGACACGCATATTTCGCTTCAGCACGCCCGGATCATCCGGCAAACGCTAGAGGGTATGGGCGTCACCTCGATGCGGGTGGTCCTCAGTCATTGGCATGATGATCATGTCGCCGGCAACGAGGTGTTCCGGGATTGCGAAATCATTGCCAACAACCTCACAGCCTCTGCTCTCGCAGAGAACCGGACCAAACTGGAAAATGAGAACCCGCCGATCAGACCCCTTATCCTTCCGAATCGGACATTCGACGGCAATCTCGACCTCATGGTCGGGTCGATAGCGGTCGACCTTCGGCAGGTCGAAATCCACAGTCACGACGGTACCGTGTTGGTCATGCCCAGCGCCGGTCTGCTCTTTGCCGGCGATACACTTGAAGATCCGATCACTTATGTCGGCGAACCGGAACGGCTGACTAAACATCTGGACGATCTCGAACGCATGGCCGGCTGGACCTTTGACCGCATCCTACCCAATCACGGTTCGTTGCAGATGATCCAATCCGGTGGGTACGGTCGCGAGTTCATTGCCGCTACCCGATCCTATGTCGAAAAGCTGCTTCGCTGCCGACACGAGCCCGATCTGGTGAGGCAAGATTTGAGAGCCTTCGCTGCCGAAGTGTTCGCCTCCGGTGCGGTCAGCTATTTCGCGCCATACGAGGCCGTTCACCTACAAAACGTTGAGGCCGTGGTGGCTTCGGGGACTGCCAGCTAAACATAAAAAGGCGGCGCCCTTCGGCGCCGCCTTTGCCTTGGGAGGCTATCGGTTTAGTTGGCGGTCTTTAGTTGGCGGTCTTGGCCTCGATCTGCTTGGCCTTGGCCGGAGCCGACGTGATCGCGATCTTGCGCGGCTTCAACTCCTCGGGAATGTTGCGCTTGAGGTCGACGAAGAGCAGGCCGTTCTTCAGCGCGGCGCCGACGACTTCAACATGGTCGGCAAGCTGGAAGCGGCGCTCGAAAGCCCTCGAGGCGATGCCGCGATAGAGCAGTTCGGAACCTTCGCCCGTGCCCTCGTCCTTGCGCTCACCTTTTACCGTCAGCACGTTGCGATGGGCTTCGATCGAGATCTCCTCGTCCGAGAAGCCGGCAACAGCCATCGAGATCCGGTAGGAATCCTCGCCGGTGCGCTCGATGTTGTAGGGCGGATAAGTCTGCGCGCCATCGGGCTGCGCAAGCGAATCGAGCATGGTGAAGAGGCGGTCGAAGCCGACGGTCGAGCGATAAAGCGGGGAAAAGTCAACGTGACGCATGAGGTGTTCTCCTGTTGAGCAACATGGTTTGCGTATGGCCGGTGCGAAACCCTTGAGCGGCGTTTCGGCTGGACCAGCGGCCCCGATATTGGCGACCGCATCCGACATTTGGGGAGCGCTCGAAGGCATTTCAAGATTTCTCCTGCCGGCAAAAACCGTGCGGCTGTTCGTTGATGAACGGCAGATGAACCAAAGCTTCGGCGCGCGTTCAGACAGCCGGCGCTAGAGTAGGCCCAAGATCAAGGATTGGCGGCGCGCCGGACGATGAACCGTTCTTGAGACGCCGCAACGAGGCCGACCGGGGTGTAACGTCCCTTCCTCCCGGATCGACAGAGGCCGGAAGCACGCTTTCAAGCGGCTTCCGGCCTTCCCCTTTGTGGGTCTCGCGTCACCGGGAATTCCTTTGCTTTTGGCGCATGGGCGTCTATCACCTTAGCGGAGCCAGCCAGCACGGGCGGGCACGAGTACGAAGCGCCGAATGACGGATCTTGTCCAAGACATCCCCCCTTTTTACGAAATCGAGGGCAATCCACGACCGGAAAACGCCAGCGGCGGCTTCTTCACCACCCGCGACCGCAAGAAGATCCGATACGGCCTGTTCGGCGCGGTCACTCGCCCGTTGAAGGGCACCGTGGTCGTGCTCACCGGCCGCAACGAGTGCATCGAGAAATATTTCGAAACGATCCGCAATCTTGCCGACCGTGGCTTTGGCGTCGCCACCCTCGACTGGCGCGGCCAGGGTGATTCTTCCCGTCTGATCCGCGATCGCCAGCGCGGCTATGTCCGCAGCTTCCGCGACTACACCGCCGACCTTGAGCAGTTCTTCGAGGAGATCGTGCTGCCCGACTGCCGCGGCCCCTACTACATCCTCGCCCATTCAGCCGGTGCGGTGATCACGCTGCTTGCCACGCCGTCGATGGTGAACCGCGTGCGGCGCATGGTGCTGATCGCACCATTCCTGACCGTGCCCGACCTGCCGGTCTCGATATCGACGGTTCGGCGCGTCTGTTCGTTCTTCTGCGCGCTCGGCCTTGGCAGGCTCTATGCCGCCTGGGGTCCACGGCCGAAGATGCCGGCCCCTTTCGAGACCAACAAGCTGACGTCCGACCCGGTGCGCTACCGGCGCAACACGCGGATCTACCAAGAGTACCCGCAGCTGGCGCTCGGCGGCCCGACCATCCGCTGGCTGCAGGCCGCCGCCAAAGCATCCGAGGCTGTCAGCGACCCCGACTTCATGGCTCGCATTCAGGTCCCCATGCTGATAATCGCCGCCGGCGCCGACCAGGTCGTCTCGACCAAGGCGGTGGAAGCCTATGCCAGGCGTCTGCGGCTCGGTTCACTGCTGATGATCGACGGCTCCCGCCACGAAATCCTGCAGGAGGCCGACATGTACCGCGAGCAACTCCTCGCCGCCTTCGATGCCTTCATTCCCGGCAGCGACGATCCTACGGCCTGACAGACGCCGATCCCCGGCTCACGCCTGGCGGGCGAACTCCATGACCCAGTTGGTCTCCCAGCTCGTGCCGCCATCGAGCGAAAAGGCCTGTTCCCAGCGCGCCGAATTCTCCATCATC
>NZ_JBFULQ010000032.1:0-22934 GCF_054049815.1 Mesorhizobium sp. P5_C1
AACTAGTCGCGGGCGCCACCGGCACCGTCCTTTTCGCACTCCGATTAACGGGCCGCGCCGCAAGCGCGGCCCGATTTCATTTTCGCACAAGCTTCGAAGACTACTGTTCCGGCGGACAGTCATGCTGGGAGTCGTCGAACCGTGCCGGAACAGATCCAGAGCATCATCTCGAATCTTCGCGGCTTTGGCGTCAAGCGCCTTGCCATGCTGGCTGGCATCGCCGTCCTGGTGATGGGCGTCATCGGCATCGCCTCGGTCTATCTCAACCGTCCCGCCTACGACACGCTCTATGTCGGGCTCGACCGCGCCGACGTGAACCAGATCGGCCTGGTGCTGGGCGAAGCCGGCATCGGCTTCGATGTGGGCGCCGACGGAACCTCGGTGCTGGTGCCGGCCGGCACAACCGCGCAGGCGCGCATGCTGCTTGCCGAAAAGGGCCTGCCGACCAGCGCCAATGCCGGCTACGAACTGTTCGACAATGTCGGCTCGCTCGGCCTCACCTCCTTCATGCAGCAGATCACCCGCGTGCGCGCGCTGGAGGGCGAGATCGCCCGCACCATCCAGTCGATTTCAGGCATCAAGGCGGCGCGCGTCCACATCGTCATGTCCGAACGCGCCAATTTCCGCCGCGACGAACAGCAGCCTTCGGCATCGGTGGTCATCCGCTACGCCGGCATCGACGCCGAGAAGAGCGCCATGTCGATCCGCCATCTCGTCGCCGCCGCTGTCCCTGGCCTGTCGGCCGACAAGGTGACCGTGCTCGATTCCAGCGGCAATCTGCTGGCAGCGGGCGATGATCCTTCCAACACCAGCGCCGCCCGCACGCTCGGTGTCGAGCAGACCGTCGAGGCGCAGATCGGCGACAACATCCGCCGTGCGCTGACGGCCTATCTCGGCCCCGACAACTTCCGCGCCAGCGTCAAGGCCGAGGTCAACACCGACACCCGCCAGACGGAAGAAACCATTTTCGATCCGAATTCACGCGTCGAGCGCTCGGTGCAGTCGGTGCGCGCCAACGAAAACAACAACCAGAAGCAGGCCTCGACGCCAGCCAGCGTCGAGCAGAACCTGCCCGAGACCCAGGCAACCGCCACCGACGGTCCGCAATCCTCCTCGCAGAACGACCGCAAGGAAGAGATCACCAACTACGAGATCAACTCGAAGAAGATCGCCACCGTCTCCAACGGCTACACCGTCACCAAGATGTCGATCGCCGTCGTGGTCAACCAGCAACGCCTGGWGACCATCCTCGGCAAGGACGCCACGCCGGAGCAGATTGCCAAGCGCGTCGCCGAGATCCAGAAGATGGTGACCTCGGCCACCGGCTTCGACGACAAGCGCGGCGACGTCATCGACGTCTCTGCGGTCGAGTTCATCGACKGGCTGGACGGCGAGGCGATCCCGCAGGCTGGGATGCTCGATTCCATCGGCCAGCATGCCGGCACGCTGATCAACGCCGGCGCCTTCATCGTCGTGGTGTTCCTGGTCGCCTTCTTCGGCCTGAGGCCGATGGCGGCGGCGCTGACGGCAAAGGCGACGCCGGCACTTACAGGCCCCAGCTACGAAGACGTCCAACGCTCGCTACCGACACCCGAAGCAAGTGCAAACGCCGAAAGCGCTGGCGTCGGCGCCTTGCCCGGTGCGCGCTCCGGTCCGACACCGCTCGACGATCTTCGCCAGAAGATCAGGCCGGCGCCGCAGGAGCGGCTTGCCCGAATGGTCGACCTCAACGAGGAGCGCACCGCGCAGATCCTGCGCAAATGGGCCGCTCAGGAAGTCGCGGCTTAAACCATGCCCTCCGTAGCCCTTTTCGACCTTCTGCCTGATTTCGGTACCCGCACGCAACGTGTCGGTCAGCCCCGGGCCGCGGCCGATCCCGAACACAAGCCAGACGCGCCGGCACCGCAAGCCGATATCGGCACGCTGATCGCGGAAGCGGTTGCCCAGGCCGAGGCGGCGCTCGAGGCACGCCTGTCGATTGCCCATGAAGCCGCGCTCGAAGCCGAACGCCAGGCCAATGCCGAGGAAGCAAGGGTATTTCTCGAAAGCCTCGGCGACGATGTCGGCAAGGCGGTCTCGTTGCGCATCGATGCCATGGAGGCACGCGTGACCGGGCTGGTCGCGGCCACCGTCGCCCGCATGATCGGCGGCATCGTCAGCGACGATCTGCAGAAACGCTCGATCGAGGCCCTTGCCGGCGCCATACGCGAGGCGGTCGGCGATGCCGAAGCGGTGCGCATCGCCGTGCGCGGCCCGCTCTCGCTGTTCGAAACGCTGAAGGCATCGCTCGGGCCCCGCGCCGCCAATCTCGACTTCACCGAGACACCAGGCTTCGATCTCACGGTCGCCATCGACGAGGCGGTGTTCGAGACACGCATGGCCGAATGGTCGACGACCCTTTCCGAGGTCCTGGCATGAGCGTCGCCGATGCCGGACAGGTTCACCAGGAGATCATCATCGTTCGTCGAGGTCACGACGACCATGACGATGCCCACCATGGCGGCGTCTGGAAGATCGCCTTCGCCGACTTCATGACGGCGATGATGTGCTTCTTCCTGGTCATGTGGCTGATCAATGCCGCCAACGAGCAGACCAAGGCAGCCGTCGCCAGCTATTTCAACCCGGTCAAGCTGGTCGACCGCAATTCGAGCCGCAAGGGTCTGGAGGATCTCGGCGACGGTCCGCGCGCGATGGGGACGACGGCCGACAACCCACAGAAGGCGACCAACAAGGCCGGCCAGGACGGCGATGGCTCCGCGGACCGCAAACAGGAGAAGCAGGAACTGCCGCAGGCGGAACACTCCGACGAGCATCTGTTCGCCGACCCCTACGCGGTGCTGTCGGAAATCGCCACCGATACCGGCGTCATGCAGAATGTCAGCCAGAAGGGCGATGGCGGCGCCCAAGCTGCCGGCCCGGCGACCGGCGCTTCCGGCGGCGCCTCCTATCGCGATCCCTTCGAGCCTGATTTCTGGTCGCAGCAGGTGGCGGCGCCCGGCGCCGAAGCCAGCGCCCAGCGTGCCAAAATCGAGGGCGATGCGCTGAAGCCCGGTGACAAGGTTGCCGAAACGCAAGTGCCCAAGGTCAAGGCCGTGCCACCAGTCGCGGCCGCACCGCTCGAAACGCCGGCAGTGGACACGACCGGCAAGCAAGCCGCGAGCCCCGACGCGGCAACGACGAAGGCCGGCGACACCAAGCCAACAGGCACGAAGCCAAGCGACGCGAAGCCGGGCGACGCGAAGCCGGGCGAGACCAAACCAGACGACACCAAAGCCGCGGACGCAGCCAAGGCCGAGGCCAAGGCGCAAGAGGCCGCCAAGCCCGACACCGGGGAGAAGGCGCCGACCGCCGCCGCCATCAAGGCTGCGGCCGACGTCAAGCGGCAGTTGGCCGATGCCTTCAAGCCCGGCGACAAGCTGCATGACGGCGTCTCGGTGGAAGCCACCGACAAGGGCGTCGTCATCTCGATCACCGACCAGCTCGACTTCGGCATGTTCGAGGTCGGCTCGGCGCTGCCGCGCCGCGAACTGGTGCTGGCGATGGAAAAGATCGGCCGCATCGTCAACAGCCAGAAGGGCACCATCAGCATCAACGGCCACACCGATGCACGGCCATTCCGCAGCGACAGCTACGACAATTGGCGGCTGTCGACGGCGCGCGCGCATTCCGCTTACTACATGCTCGTGCGCGGTGGCGTGGATGAACGCCGTATCACAGAGGTCGCCGGTTTCGCCGACCGCCAGCCGAAGGACCCGGCGAATCCATTGGCGGCTGTGAACCGCCGCATCGAGATCCTGATGGCGGCCGGCGGATGAGGCGGGCGGCCGTCACCAGCCGGTTGATTGGCCTGTTGCTGCTGGCCGGCGGATATCCGTCAGCCGGCTTCGCCCAGGACGCGTTGCAGCCGTATCAGCTGGTGCGCTCGTTGCAGCTCATCCAGGACCGCATCGCCGCTGGCGATCATGCCGCCCTGCCGATGCAGGCCAAGCTGCTCGAGATGGTGGATGCGCGCCTGCGCACGGCGGACGCCGAGGATTTCAAGGATCCCAAGAACTTTCGCGCCCTGCTTGTCTACGGCATGAGCGGCGGCAATCCGGTGACTGTCGAGGCCGCCACGTCGCGCGCCACGACGGACCCACAAAGCCTTGCCGTGGCCAAAGGGGTGATCGACTATCTCAATGGCCGGCCCGGCGAGGCGATCGAAGCGTTGAAGCCGATCGATCCGATGACGCTGCCTCCCGACCTCGGCGCTTTCCTTGCCCTGGTAAAAGGCTCGCTGCTTGCCGGCGACCAGCCGGCTGCGGCGCTCGGTTTGCTCGACGAGGCAAGATTGCTCAGCCCCGGCACGCTGGTCGAGGAAGCAGCACTGCGCCGTTCGGTCGGCATTGCGGGTGCGCAGGGTGACGCGGCACGCTTCGCACGCGCGTCGACCCAGTATGTCGAGCGCTACCTCTATTCGCCCTATGCCAGCCAGTTCGCCGACTCCTTCGTCTCCGGCGTCATCGCGCTGCACATGTCGATCAGCCAGGACAAGCTGGCCGACATCACCTCGATGATGGATCCCGAGCGTGAGAAGGTGATCTATCTGCGCATCGCCCGCCGTGCCGCAATCGACGGTCTGAACGACCTGTCGGCCTTCGCTTCGGCGCGAGCCGAGCAGGGTCGCGACGGCAACACCAACCTGGACGATCCGCGCGCCCTGCTTTACGCCAGTCTTTCCACCGTGACCTCGGGCACCATCGAAGACGTCCGCGCCAAACTCGGCAAGATCGACCGCAGCAAGCTGTCGGAAGGCGACCGCGCCTTGCTCGACGCCGCCCAGGCCATCGCCGGCGAAGTCGTCGCACCGCCCGCCCCCCTCCCCGAGGAAAGGCCAGTTGTCGCGGCCGAGCGGCCGCCAGCGCCTGAAACCGTCGCGGCGCAAGGCGCCGACGCCAGCGGGCTGCCACCCGTCGAAGGCGCCATCGCCGAGCAACCTGCTGTCACTGCAGCCTCCGGCGGACCGGTCGCCAGTGTTCCGGAAACGCCGGCGGCTGCGGTTGCACCTGCCGATGCGGCGACCGTCGTGCAGGCGTCAGCGCCATCGCCCGCGGCCAGTCCCGAGCCCACCGACCCGACCGATGCCGCCATGAACAAAACACGTCGACAGCTCGACCTGATCGACCAGATGCTTGGAGCCGCCCCCAAATGACCACCAGCCTCGGCTCGGCCTTGCCAGGATTTGCCAACGCGCGCGCAACATCGGAGCAACCGGCGGCGAACGGCAAGAAGGACAACGCAGGCTTTGGCAAAATCCTGCATGGCGAGGCCAGTCCGGGCCGCCCGGAACGGCATCCGACGACCGAGGCGGGATCGCGCGAGCAGCGCTGGGGCAAGCTCGCCGCCAACCTTGCCGGGCATGGCGGCAAGGCCGAGCCGACACCGGCCGATCCCGGAAAGATCGTCTCGGCCAAGTTGCCGGCCGTGAAGAGCGGCGAGGACGATTTGGAAGCCAAGGACGATTTGGAAGCGAAGTCGCACAAGGACGATGCCGACGCCGAAGAGACGGCGCCTGACGCGGATGCCGTGCCGCTTCAGGACCATCTGCCGCTGCTGATCGCTTTCCATGACCTGCGCCATTTCTCGACATCGACCAAGGCAAGCGGGCGCGACGCGGCTAACGGCGAGAGCCCAACGGACCCGGCGCTCAACGCGCAGGCTCCGCTCCCAAAAACCTATCGGTCGAAGTCCACGGCCGGAAACGAAATCGTCGAAACCAAGTCGAAGCCTGAGCAGGTGTCGATCGTCGACGGGCCTTTGACAGAGCTTGACGGCCAGCCGCTGGGTGCTGCCGGCATTGCCTCCAGCACGCTGAAGCGTGACACCGTCGTAACAGCCCAGAAGCTGCCGGACGCCACAACCACCGATGTGCCCGGCGTGCAATCGAAACACACCGCGCCGGTGATGAAAAGCATCGAGGATGTCCAGTCCTCGTTACGGCCCGAAGCCGGAAAACAATCCCTGTCCGCCACACGCATCGACGTCGTGTCGCAACAGAGCTTCCCGGCGCCACCGCAAAGTCCCATCAGCCAGGCAGCCCTCAATGTGGTCAACGCCATAGCCGCCGATGGCGGCCCGCAAAAGGCCCTTCCAGCCTCATCCGCGGCCACCCAGCTGGGCAGCCCTGTTGCCGTTCCGACACATGTGTTGAAGATCGAACTTCACCCCGCCGAACTCGGCATGGTGACGGCCAACCTTCGCCTCTCGGGAGAACAACTTTCGATTGAATTGAAGCCCGCAACACACGACGCTTATCGTCGTTTGTCCGCCGACAGCGAGGCCATCGCCAAATCGCTGCGCGGGCTCGGCTTCGAGGTTGACAAGGTTACGATCCTGCAACCTTCGGTAGCGGTTCCTGCTGCAACCCGCACCGATGCGACCGCCCCTTTGCCGAGCGCGTCGGGCCGCGATCCATCATCCTTCCAACCTGGAAACCCGGGCAGCGGCAATGGTGGAGCGGGTGGTCAGCACCCGGGTCAGCAATCCTCAGGAAACCGAAATGATGACGCGCAGGACTACGGCCGCGGCACTTCACCTTCTCGCGAGCGCGCTGGCGGCGATATGTTTATCTAGCGCGGCAGGCGCTGCCGCTGCCGCCACCAACCCTTGCGAGCCGGAGATCCTGCGTGCCGCCGACCGCTATGGCGTGCCGGCCGGCATCCTCTATGCCGTGGGCCTGACGGAGACCGGAAACAAGGGCAGCCTTCAGCCCAACGCTTTGAATATAGAAGGAAAAGCGGTCTTTCCGAGAAGCCGGACCGAGGCCCTTGCCGCCTTCGCCAACGCCCGGCGCGAAGGCAAGACGCTCATCGATCTGGGCTGCATGCAGATCAACCATCACTACCACGCGTCGCATTTCCGCAGCGTCGAGGACATGCTCGATCCGCGTCAGAACGTCGACTATGCGGCGCGCTTCCTGGCCAGCCTCCATGCCCGTCACGAGACCTGGTCGATGGCAGTCGCCCGCTATCATGCCGGTCCCGACAACGATCCGGCGCAGAAGATCTATGTCTGCCGCGTCATTGCCAACATGGTCGCCACCGGCTTTGGAAAATGGACCGCGAACGCCCGCGGCTTCTGCAACCCGTAGGCGTATCTTCGGCATCCAATACGCCGTTCGCGCCGTCCCGGGTTGTCGCTTTGACTTGGCCGGAACTTGCCGCCGAAAGCATATCTGGTTGCAGGCTAATGCAACCGGCGCGATTCCAGACTCCCAAGAAACTAGCTACAAGAAATGACGGTTGTTCAGGATTCTCGCCAGCGGATACGCCTTTTCTCACGGGGCAAATGATTTGATTCGGAGGCGGGCCGATGATTGTAATCGTTGACGAGCGCGAGCTCGTAACAGAGGGATACAATTCACTTTTCGACCGTGAGGGTGTCGCCTGCGCGGGCTTCGCGCCGGGCGAGTTCGGCGAGTGGGTAAGCTCGGCGGCGGATACCGACCTGAGGTCGGTTCGAGCCTTCCTGATCGGCGACTGCCGCGAAGGCTCGATCTCTCCCCGTCAGATCCGCGACCGCACCGGCGCACCGGTCATCGCCTTGAGCGAACAGCACTCGCTGGAAAACACGCTGCGGTTGTTCGAGAGCGGCGTGGACGACGTCATTCGCAAGCCCGTCCACATCCGCGAGATCCTCGCCCGCATCACCGCCATCCGCCGCCGCGCCCAGGAAGATGTCGCCTACACCGAGATTGGCGCCATGCGCATCTTCATGGATGGCCGCGATCCCGAGATCGACGGCCAGCCTTTGCCCTTGCCGCGCCGCGAGCGACGCATCCTCGAATATTTGGCCAGCAATCGCGGCCGCCGGGTCACAAAGACCCAGGTTTTCAACGCCATCTACGGCATCTTCGACGAAGAGGTCGAGGAGAACGTGGTCGAAAGCCACATCAGCAAATTGCGCAAGAAGCTGCGCGAGAAGCTGGGCACCGACCCGATCGATTCCAAGCGCTTCCTTGGCTACCGGCTCGTCTTCTGATGCAGCCCCGCGCCAGCCTCGCGCAAGACAGGATGCGTAGCCTCGTAGCCAGTGGCATCCGCATTGGAGCCAGCGGCATCCACATTGGGGAGACGTTTCGATGAGCCTCTACGGAATGATGCGGACCGGCGTTTCCGGCATGAATGCACAGGCAAACCGGCTGTCCACCACGGCCGACAACATCGCCAATTCCGACACCACCGGCTACAAGCGGTCCTCCGCCGAATTTTCGTCGCTGGTCATGCCGAGCACGGGCGGCGCCTACAATTCCGGCGGCGTCACCACGACGATCCGGCAGGCGGTCAGCGATCCAGGCGTGCTTCAATACACGACCTCGGTCTCCGACCTTGCCGTCAACGGCGACGGTTTCTTCGTCGTTCAAGATCCGAGCGGAACACCTTTCCTGACCCGAGCCGGCGCCTTCGTACCGGATGCGGAGGGCAGGCTGGTCAACGCGGCCGGCTTCCAGCTGATGGCTTACAGCTACGCAAACGGCGTGCCGGCGGCAACGGTGAACGGCTTCGAGGGACTGACCCCGGTGCTCATCTCCGACCAGGGGATGACGGCAACGCCGAGCACCCAGGGTACCTACAGCGGCAACCTGCCGGCAGGCGCGACGCCGGTCGCCGCCGGCAATCTGCCCACCACCAACGCGGCGGGCGCGCAGTACACGTCGAAATCCTCGATGGTCGCCTACGACAATCTCGGCAACAAGAAGCTGCTCGACGTCTATTTCACCAACACCGGCGCCGGCACCTGGCAGGTGGCGGTCTTCGATCAGTCGAAGGCCACCGCCGGGACGTCGTTCCCTTACACCGGCGGCGCATTGGGCTCGGCCAACCTGACCTTCGACACCACCACGGGCAAGCTCACCGGTGCCGTCAACAGCGTCAGCCTGACGGTGCCCAATGGCGCCGCCTTTTCGCTGGACCTGTCGGCATTGACCCAGCTCGGCGCCGGATTCACCGTTTCCGATGCCCAGGTGAACGGCAACGCACCGAGCACCATCGACAAGATCCAGATCAGCAAGGACGGCACCATCTCGGCGCAGTACAAGGACGGCTCCACCAAGGCGCTCTACAAGATCCCGCTGGCCGACGTGCAGAGCCCGGACCAGCTCAACGCGCTGCCCGGCAACGTCTACGCACAGGGCACCGAATCCGGCGCGGTCCGTATCGGCTTTGCCAATGAGGGCAAGGCCGGCTCCATCATCTCCGGCGCACTCGAGAATTCCAACGTCGATATCGCCGAAGAACTGACCAATATGATCGCGGCACAGCGCAGCTACACCGCCAATTCGAAAGTCTTCCAGACCGGTTCCGATCTGATGGACGTCCTTGTCAACCTGAAGAGATAAAACGGGCACTCCCCGTGAAAGACCCGCATGTCGTTGTCCACTGCACTGAGCATCGCCCAATCGGCGCTTATGAACACCGCGCGGCAGACCAGCGTCGTCTCGCGCAATGTCGCCGACGCCGACAATCCGGACTATTCGCGCCGCCAGGCCGTCGTCACAAGCACGGCGCCGGGCGCGCGTTCGGTTGATATCCGGCGCGCCGCCAACGACCTGCTGTTCCGCCAGAACCTCAGCGCGCTGTCGGCCTGGAGCGGCCAGAACGCGCTCTACAGCGGCATGGATCAGCTGGGGGTATCGGTCAATGGCGTCGACAATGCGTCCTCGCCCTCGACCGCGATCGGCAATCTGCAGCAGGCGCTGCAGCTCTATGCCACCTCGCCGTCCAACCAGAATCTCGGCGCCAGCGTCGTCGATGCCGCCAGGCAGGTCGTGCGATCCCTGAACGAGGGCTCCACGGCGATCCAGGATTTCCGCACCCAGACCGACGGCCAGATCGCCACGGCGGTCGACGACCTCAACTCGCTGCTCAGCCAGTTCCAGGATGCCAACACCGCTGTCATTTCCGGAACCCGTTCCGGCACCGATGTCTCCGATGCGCTCGACCAGCGCGACGCGCTTTTGAAGAAGATCTCGGACTATATCCCGGTCTCGACCTTCACGCGCGGCGACAATGACATGGTCGTCACCACTGGCGACGGCACGACGCTGTTCGAAACCATTCCGCGCACGGTCAGCTTCGCGCCGTCGGCCGGCTACACCGCCGGTGCCGCCGGCAACGCGGTCTATATCGACAATGTGCCGATCTCGGCGGGAGCCGGCGGCAACACCAGCGCCAGCGGCAAGCTCGCTGGCCTGCTGCAATTGCGCGACAGTGTCGCCTCGACCATGCAGAGCCAGCTCGACGAAACCGCGCGCGGCCTGATCACGGCTTTTGCCGAAACCGCGCCTGCGCTGCCCAATGCCGCCGGCCTGTTCACCTGGTCCGGTGCGCCGGCGGTGCCGGCAGCCGGCACGTTGGTCAACGGCCTTGCCGGATCGATCAGCGTCAATGCGGCGATGGACCCAAGCGCCGGCGGCAATCCGACGCTGCTGCGCGATGGCGGTGCCAATGGTGCCGCTTATGTCGCCAACACCGGCGGCGGCGCCTCCTATTCCGACCTTCTAGTTGCCTATGGCGACCGGCTCGACAAACCTATGGCCTTCGACCCGGCCGCCGGGGTTTCGGCAACGTCCAGCGTTTCCGACTACGCGGCCAACTCGATCGGCTGGTTCGAGGGCGTGCGCCAGCAGGCATCGACCGCCTCCGACGCCAAGGAAGCACTGGCATCGCGCAGCGCCGAGGCGCTGTCCAACGCGACCGGCGTCAATGTCGACCAGGAAATGTCCCTGCTGCTCGACCTCGAACACACCTATCAGGCATCGGCCCGGATGATGAAAACCGTCGACGACATGATGACGGCCTTGCTCAACGCGGTGGGATAATCCATGACTTCAGTCTCGTCAGCCGCCATATCGAACGCCATGCGCTCCCAGCAGATGCGCATGCAGGCGGAGCTTGTCAAAGCCACGAAAGAGTCCTCGACCGGCAGGGTCGCCGATGTCGGCCTGGCTCTCGGAGCGCGCACCGCGCAGTCCGTCACCTTCTCGCGCGATCTCGACCGCCTCAACGTCATCATCGACTCCAACGGCCTGGTCGGCTCCCGCTTGTCTTCGACGCAGACCTCTCTTAGCCAGCTCTCGACCGCGGCGCAGTCCTTTCTGTCCGCCCTGACCACCGCGTCATCGAGCGATTCTTCCAACAGTCTCACCCAAGCCTCGGGCAAGGCGACCATCCAGCAGCTGACCTCGATCCTCAACACCAGCGTCAATGGCGAGTACCTGTTTGCCGGCACCAACACCGACGTCAAGCCGATCAACGACTTCACCGCGGCCGGCTCGCCCGCCAAGGCGGCCTTCGATGCCGCCTTCGTTGCCAATTTCGGTTTCACCCAGGATGACCCTGCAGCGGCCAACATCACCGCTACCCAGATGGACGACTTCATCACCAACGACGTCGTGCCGCAATTCATGGGCGCGGGCTGGCAAGGCAACTGGTCGAACGCCACCGACCAGCAGATCGTCAGCCGAATCGCCCTGAACGAAACCACCCCGACTTCGACCAGCGCCAACAGCGACGGCATCCAGAAGCTCGCCATGGCGGCGGCCATGGTCTCCAGCCTGATGTCCAGCAACATCAGCCAGGCCGCGAAGAACAAGGTCGTCAGCCGCTCCACGGCACTGGTCGGCGAAGCGCTGAGCGGTATTGGCCAGATTCAGTCCGAGACCGGCATCGTCCAGAAGCGGGTTTCCGATGCGAACGACCGCATGAAAACGCAGGTCGACCTTTTCGAACGGCACATTCTCGATCTGGAAGGCGTCGATCCGGCCGAGGCCGCGACCCGAGTTGCCGACCTGACACAGCACATCGAAACGTCCTTCGCACTGACCGCGCGCCTGCAGCAGCTCAGCCTGTTGAATTACCTGACCTGACAACGCTTAACGGAACGGTAGAGCCCCACCGATGTACCAATTCTCCTACGCCGATATCCAGAGCACCTCCGTCGCCGACGCAAAGGACCGCGAGCGGRAGCTCCTGACCCGTTCGATCGACATGCTGTCGGCGGCGGCCGCCGCCGGCCTCGGCTCGATGGAAGCGGTCGAGGCGCTGCATTTCACCAACCGCGTCTGGACCGCCTTCGTCGAAGATCTCGGCTCCAGCGACAACGCCCTGCCCAAGGAACTGCGCGCCAACCTCATCTCCATCGGCCTGTGGCTGCTGCGCGAGGCAGAGGACATTCGCCAAGGCCGCACCAACAATTTCGAAGGGCTGATCGAGGTGTCCCAGATCATCAGGGACGGCATTCAATGACCAACACGTTGAAGATATCGCTGAAGCCGAACGAGAAGATCTACATCAACGGCGCCGTCATCCGCGTCGACCGCAAGGTCACCGTCGAATTGATGAACGACGTGCAGTTCCTGCTCGAAAGCCATGTGATCCAGGCCGAAGACGCCTCGACGCCGCTCAAGCAGCTGTATTTCATCCTGCAGGTCATGCTGATGAATCCGGCCGGCGCGGCCGAGGCGCGCGACATGTTCCGGCGTTCGCTGCCGCTGCTGCTGGCAAGCTTCGAGGACGCCCAGATCTGCGCTGGACTGAAACAGATCGACCGCATGGTCGGCGAGGATCATATCTACGAGGCGCTGAAGGCCATCCGCGCGCTCTATCCGCTCGAACGCCGCGCGCTTGGCGACAATGACTATGTTCCGGGTGCCGCGCGCCCGTTAGCTGTGGGAGCACGATACTGATGAACGTGGACATGACGACGACGATACCGACCGGCGCCAACCAGGCCAGCCAGCAGACCTCGAAGACGGCGGTCGACTACCAGTCGTTCCTGAAGCTTCTGATCGCCGAGATGAAGAACCAGGATCCGACCAAGCCGATGGATTCGACGCAGTATGTAGCCCAGCTCGCCACCTTCTCGCAGGTCGAACAATCGGTGCAGACCAACACCAAGCTCGACCAGATCATGTCGTCCTCGGCGCTGTCGCAGGCCGATGCGCTGATCGGGCGCTCGATAACCTCAGCCGACGGCAAGACGACGGGCACGGTGGCGTCGGTGCGCCTCGCCAGCAGCGGCCTCATCGCCGTGCTGCAGAACGGCACCGAGGTCGCGGTCGGCCCGGGCGTCTCGATCAAGGCAGCGAGCTGACGCTTCCGGCAGGGCCAGTCCCATGAACGAGGCCGACGCTCTCGACATCGTCCAGTACGCGGTGTGGACGGTGCTCACTGCGTCCGCTCCGGTGGTGCTGGTCGCCATGGCGGTCGGCATCGGCATCGCCCTCATCCAGGCGCTGACGCAGGTCCAGGAGATCACCTTGACCTTCGTGCCGAAGATCGTCGCCATCATGCTGGTGGTGGCGCTGACCGGCCCCTTCATCGGCAGCCAGATATCGGCCTTCACCAACGTCATCTTCGAGCGCATCCAGAACGGATTCTGAGCAAGTCGACGAAAGCCGCGCCGGTCCGTGCCGAACCATCGGGATCCGCGACCGCTGCGGATGGAGACGTGGACTGCCTCTATCCCATTGTTGGACCATGACCTTTTTCGAAAGGTGTTCGCCCTTTCAACCGCCATGCCCTACTTTCGGCAAATGATCTGAGCAAACGGATCGTCTGACGAGCAGGCACGACATGGCAGGGACCTACCGATGATTGACGAAAAGCCGGAAAGCGAGAGCGCTTCGGCGCTGGCGCCTTTCCGGCACGGCATTTTCCGCGCCGTATGGGCCGCAAGTCTCGTCTCGAATTTCGGTGGCCTGATCCAGGGCGTCGGCGCCGCCTGGATGATGACGACGATCGCCACTTCGTCCTATCAGGTGGCCCTGGTCCAGGCTTCGACCACCTTGCCGATCATGCTGTTTGCGCTCGTCGCCGGCGCCATCGCCGACAGTTTCGACCGGCGCAAGGTGATGCTGATCGCCCAGACCTTCATGCTGGTCGTCTCGGTGCTTCTGACCCTGTTCACCTATGCCGGCCTGATGACGCCGTGGACGCTGCTGGCCTTCACCTTCCTGATCGACAGCGGCACCGCACTCAACAGCCCGTCCTGGCAGGCCTCAGTCGGCGACATCGTGCCCCGCAACAAGGTGCCGGCCGCCGTCGCGCTCAACTCGATGGGCTTCAACCTGACCCGCAGCGTCGGCCCGGCGATCGGCGGCATCATCGTCGCCGCCGCCGGCGCGGCGGCGGCCTTCGCGGCCAACGCGGTGAGCTATATCGGCCTGATCGTCGTGCTGGCGCGCTGGAAGCCGGACCTGCCGGTCTCGACCTTGCCGCGCGAGTCGCTGGGCGCGGCCATGGGCGCCGGCCTGCGCTACGTCGCCATGTCGCCCAACATCGGCAAGGTGCTTGTCAGGGGCGCCGCTTTCGGCTTCAGCGCCGGCGCGGTGCTGGCGCTCTTGCCGCTGGTGGCGCGCGATGTCGTCAAGGGCGATGCCCTGACCTACGGCATCATGCTCGGCGCTTTCGGCATCGGCGCGGTCGGCGGCGCGCTGATCAGCGTGCGGCTACGGCAGCTGCTGTCCAGCGAGACGATGGTGCGCTCAGCCTTCGCCGGCTTTGCCGCCTGCGCCTTCAATGCCGCCGTCAGCCATCACGCCTGGCAGACGTCGCTCGGCCTGCTTGTCGGCGGTGCCTGCTGGGTGATCGCCCTTTCGCATTTCAACGTCACCGTGCAGATGGCGACACCGCGCTGGGTGGTCGGCCGGGTCCTGTCGGTCTATCAGACCGCGACCTTCGGCGGCATCGCGCTCGGCAGCTGGATCTGGGGCGTCGTCGCCGATGCGCATGGCGCCGAAACCGCGCTGATCGCGGCAAGCATCGCCATGCTGGCCGGCGGTGCCATCGGCTTGTTGCTGCCGCTGCCGCAGCAGCAGGTGCTCAACCTCGATCCGCTCAACCGCTTCAAGGAGCCGCACCTTGCTCTCGACCTCAAGCCGCGCAGCGGTCCGATCGCCATCATGATCGAATACATCATCCGCGACGAGGACGTGCCGGAGTTCCTCGCCACCATGGCCGAACGCGGCCGCATCCGCCGCCGTGACGGCGCCCGCAACTGGACGCTGGCACGCGACCTCGAAAATCCGGCGATCTGGATCGAGCATTATCATACGCCGACCTGGCTCGAATATGTGCGCCACAATGGACGCATCACCCACGCCGACGCCATCATCGGCGACCGCTTGCGGGCGCTGCACAGCGGCGACGAACTGCCCCGCGTGCGCCGCATGATCGAGCGCCCGACGACTGCGGGCACCGCGCTCGTGATGGCCAAGGGACCGATCGAGCACTAACCGGGCCCCACCTTTGGGCGACGTGCACTACCCTTCGCCCGACAGGTCCCTGCGCGCCTTGTCGAGTTCCTCGGCATAGCGCCGCATCAGATGGCCTTCGGTCAACAGTCCCAGCACGATGCGGTCAGCGAAATCCTCGACCACGGCGAGCTCTTCAGCGCCGGCGCGCTGGAAGGTCTCGGCGGCGGACTGCACGTTCATGCTCGGCACCAGCACGGCGTCCTTGTACTTGGCAAGATCGCGCACCGCCACCTCGCCATCGGAAGGATCGCTGTGCAGCTCGGCCACGATCAGCACGCCGACATAGTGATCGCCCGCGTCGACGGCAATGACGCGCTGGGCCGAACCGAGCGGCACTTGATTGCGGAAGGCCGCCAGCGTCGTCGAGGCATGGATGGTTTTGATGTCCTTGCGCATCATCGAGCCGACGGTGAGGCTGCGCATCCAGCCGACGTCGTGGGCGCTGCGGATGGTCTCGCCGCGCAGATGGAAGCGCCATGTCGAGAAGGAGTAGCCGAAGGTCTCGCGCACCAGGATCGCCGACATGATCGAAGCCGCCAGCACGACACCGGTCAGCGTCAGGTCGCGGGTCGATTCCAGCGCCAGGAAGGTCATCGTCAGCGGACCGCCGACGACGCCGACGGCGAGCGACGTCATGCCGACGACGGCGGCAACAGCGGGGTCGATGCCGGTGGCCGGCGAGACCAGCGCCATCACACCGGCAAACGCCTTGCCAAGCAGCGCACCGAGGAACAGCGAGGCGAAGAACAGCCCGCCGCGAAAGCCCGAGCCCAAGGAGATGGCGGACGCCGCCAGTTTCAACACGAAGACGCTGGCCACCACGGCCAGACCGTAGTTCATCGCGAATTCGCGATGCAGCGCGCCGTGGCCGCTGGACAGGACTTGCGGCGTGATGAGGCCGAGCAGCCCGACAATGACACCGCCAATGACGGGGCGCAGCGACGCATCGATCGACAGCCTGGCAAAACCGCGTTCGATGAGCGTCACCAGATGCATGATGGCGATCGAGGCCGCACCGCCGAGCAGGCCGAGCAGCAGGAACGGCACGTACTGGCTGGCGGTCAGCGCCGGCAGGCCCGAAAGCTCGAGCGGAAACGGCACCCCGCCAAACACTTCCGCCGTCAGCGAGGCTGAGATCGCGGCGGTCATGACAGGCGCGACATTGGCGACCGAATAGATGCCGATGACCAGTTCGAAACCATAGAAGGCGCCGGTCAGTGGTGCGTCGAAGGCGGCTGCTATGGCGCCGGCGGCGCCACATCCGACCAGGATGCGGACATCGTTGCGGCGCAGCCGAAAGAGGCCCGCCAGCCGCGACGCCAGGCCGGACCCGACCTGCGTGTAGCCGGCTTCCAGGCCGACCGAGGCGCCGAAACCGCTGGAGATCATCGTCTGGCCGGCGATGATGAAGGTGTCGGTGAGCGACATGCGCCCGCCATAGAGCGCGTTGGCTTCGATCGGGTCGATCGGCGTGCGGAATTTGCGCAGTCTGAGCCAGATCACCGTCAGCCCGAGCAGGATGCCGCCGATCGCCGGTATCAGCGCCTGCATCGGGTTGGCGAGCGAGAACATGCCTGAAAGCCGGCCACCGGGCTGGACGCCGAACAGCAGCCCGTGGAGGTCCTGCACGATCTCGCTCATCGCCGTGACGAGCATGCCTGCCATCACCCCGACGACACCGGCCAGGATGACCACGGCGATGCCCCGCGCCTCGAGCAGCGGCACCGATCTGATCAGCACCGCGCGGAGCCGGCGGGCGTAGACTTCGCTGTTGTTTCTGGAAAGCACCGGGGCGGCTCGCCGATATCGGAAAAGGCAGTGGAAAGCCCGCCTGATACGCCCGGCGACACGGCATGGCAACCACATTGGCGACAGACAAGGCGCCATTGTGGCATCGGGCGACTAGTCGCGGCGGCGGTGGGATCTGGTGGAACGCGAACGGCTGCCGTTGCCTGACAGATCGATCAGGTCGGTTTGGGATCGCCGGCCTCATAGAGCACGAGGTTGCGCTCGCCGATGCCAAGTGCCGGCCAGCTTGCACGCCAGTCCGCAAGGTGCGGCGAGCGGAAATGCGCATCGAGCGCTGTCCTGTCGCTCCAGACTTCCGTGACCCGGATGAGCCCGGCATCGAACACGTCCTGCGCATAGGAATATTCGAGGCAACCGGGCTCGGCGCGGCTGGTCGAGACCATGCGCTCCATCGCGGGCTTCGCTTCCCCGAGCTTTTCCGGCGGCAAGCGGATGGTGCCGATGATCAGGAGCATGGGATTTCCTTTTTGGAAGCGGCGGTCGAGAGCCCAGTAGCCAGTCTCCCACCCTCGCGCAAGCTTGGCCGGTTAGGCTCACAAGGCTGCCGTGCTGGCAGGCTTGGCATTTTGGGGACGACATGGCGATCAGCGAAAGCATCCAGCCCGGCGCAGTGGCCAAGAACGGCCGCGACGTCTTCTTCGCCATCGGCATCGTCATCATCCTGGCCGTGCTGTTCCTGCCGATCCCAGCCTTTCTCATCGACATCGGCCTCGCCTTCTCGATCGCGCTTTCGGTGCTGATCCTGATGGTGGCACTGTGGATCCAGCGACCGCTCGATTTCTCGTCGTTCCCGACCGTTCTGCTCATCGCCACCATGCTGCGGCTGTCGCTCAACATCGCCACCACGCGCATGATCCTGTCGCATGGCAATGAAGGCACGCACGCGGCCGGATATGTCATCGCCGGCTTCTCCAAGCTGGTGATGGCCAGCGACTTCGTCATCGGCCTCATCGTCTTCATGATCCTGATCGTGGTGAACTTCATCGTCATCACCAAGGGCGCCACCCGTATCGCCGAAGTCGGCGCCCGCTTCACCCTCGACGCCATCCCCGGCAAGCAGATGTCGATCGACGCCGATCTCTCCGCCGGCATGATCGACGACAAGACGGCGCAGCTGCGGCGCCGCGAGCTGGAGGAAGAATCCTCCTTCTTCGGCTCGATGGACGGCGCCTCGAAATTCGTCCGCGGCGACGCCATCGCCGGCCTCATCATCACCGCCATCAACATCGTCGGCGGTATCGCCATCGGCTATATCAGGCACGGCATGGGCATGGGCGAAGCCGCCGACGTGTTCATCAAGCTGTCCGTCGGCGACGGCCTCGTCACCCAGATCCCGGCGCTGATCGTTTCCTTGGCCGCCGGCCTTTTGGTGTCCAAGGGCGGCACGCGCGGTTCGACCAACCAGGCGGTGTTCGGCCAGCTCGGCGCCCATCCGCGCGCGCTCTATGTGGCGGCATCGCTGCTGGTGCTGCTCGGCCTGATGCCCGGCCTGCCGCTGTTTCCGTTCTTTGCGCTGGCCGCCGGCATGGCCGGCCTCGGCTACATCATCCCGATGCGCCACAACCGCGCGGTCGCCGCCGCCGAAGCGATCAAGGACCAGGAGAAGGCGACCAAGGTCGAAGAGGAAAAGAACTCGGTCAAGGCGTCGCTCGCCACCGCCGAGATCGAACTGCTGATCGGCAAGCAGCTGTCGACGCGGTTGCTGGTGTCGCATCAGGAACTGGTTTTCCGCATGTCCAAGATGCGCAAGAAATTCGCCACGCAATACGGCTTCGTGGTGCCGGAAGTGCGGGTTGCCGACGATTTCGCCATCCCGCCGAAGAGCTACCAGATCAAGGTGCACGGCACCGTGGTGGCCGAATACCAGATGCGCGTCGGCGAGATCATGGTGCTGCTCGGCAACCGCGACATTCCCGAAATACCGGGCGAGGAAATCCGCGAGCCGGCCTTCGGCATGCGCGCCTATTCCGTGGTCGAAACCTTCGCCGAAGACCTGAAGCGCGAGAACTACACCTTCGCCGACAACATGTCGGTTCTGCTCACCCATCTTTCCGAGGTCATCCGCAACAACCTGCCGCAGCTTCTGTCCTACAAGGACATGAAGGCGCTGCTCGAACGGCAGGACCAGGAGTACCGCAAGCTCGCCGACGAGATCTGCACCACGCACATCTCCTATCCCGGCTTGCAGGCGGTGCTTAAGCTGCTGCTCGCCGAGCGGGTCTCGATCCGCAATCTGCATCTGATCATCGAGGCGATCGCCGAGATCGCGCCGCATGTGCGCCGTACCGAGCAGATCGTCGAGCATGTCCGCATCCGCATGGCGCAGCAGATCTGCGGCGACCTCTCGGAAGGCGGCGTGCTCAAGGTGCTGCGCCTCGGCAATCGCTGGGACCTCGCCTTTCACCAGAGCCTCAAGCGCGACGCCAAGGGCGAGGTGCGCGAGTTCGACATCGATCCGCGCCAGCTGGAAGAGTTCGGCCAGGACGCGACCAAGGCGATCAAGAAACATCTGGAAGCCGGCGAGCGCTTCGTGCTGGTCACCGCGCCCGACGCCCGCCCCTATGTGCGCATGATCATCGAGCGGCTGTTCACCACGCTGCCGGTGCTCAGCCACGTCGAAATCGCCAAGGGCGTCGAGATCAGGGTGCTCGGGACCATATCGTGAGCGTTCTCTCGCAAGGCGTCCTCATCGCGGCGTTCCTCGCCTTCTGCCGCATCGGCGCGTGCTTCATGCTGATGCCCGGCCTGTCCAGCGCCCGCGTCCCGGTCCAGGTCAGGCTGTTCGTCGCGGTCGCCGCCACCGGCGGCCTGCTCGCCTTCCTGTGGGACCGCATCTTTCCCTTCGTCGATCCGCGACCGCAAATTTTGGTGCCGATGATCATCTCGGAACTCCTGGTCGGTGGGCTGATCGGCGCCATGACCAGGCTTTACATGGAAGCCTTGCGCTTCATGGGCTCGGCCATCGCCATGCTGATCGGCTATGGCGGCACCGGCGGACCGGCGATCGAGGAGCCGGAGCCGCAGGCAGCCCTTGCCGCCATCATCTCGTTCTCAGCCCTGTTGATGCTGTTCGTCTTTGATTTCGACCATGAGATCGTGCGCGCGCTGGTGACCTCCTACACGGTGGCGCCGGTCAACATCTTCTTCAACCCGCAGGCCGCACTCGTCGATGTCACCGACACGGTATCGGACACGTTCTTCCTGGTCATCCGGCTCGGCAGTCCGTTTGTCGCTTATGCCATTCTGGTCAATCTGACGATCGGCTTCGTCAACAAGCTGACCCCGCAGATCCCGATCTATTTCATCTCGCAGCCCTTCATCATCGCCGGCGGCATGATCATCTTCTACTTTGCCGTCGGCACCATGCTGTCGCTGTTCGTCGCCGGCTTTGTCGACCTGACATTGGCACGATAGCCATGAGCACGCGCAGGGACCGGCTGAAGAAACTGGTCAAGGTGCAGGAGCAGCTGAAGGCGCTGCACGAAACCCGTCACGCCACCTTCCTTGCCGCGGCCGGCGCCGCCGAGACCGAAGCCCGGGATTTGGTCGGGCATTTCGACCGGGCCGATTCCCTCTCAGGCGTGTTTCCCGATCTCTATCATCGCCGCATTGCCAGCGCGGTCGGACGCCAGGAGGCGAGCCTCGAAAGCGCCAGGCAGGAAGCCAGCCTCATCGCCGCGGCAACCGCCCGCACCAACATGGTCGAGCGCGCCTACAAGGACGTGCGCAACCGCGACGAGCGCGAACGCTCCGACCGCGAGCGCCTCGACCTGATCGCGCAGAAGCGGACCGCAGAGTAGCGCCTGGGTGCTGATAGTTGGCCCAAATCTGTCAGACTAATCCGCTCAATGTCAGGAATTACGGTTGCGAAGAGCGCCCATCCGCCTGCTGCGGGAATTGCCGGTCGACGTTCAGGCTAACTTCAGTGACCAGCTTGCGGCGAAGAGCCATAGTGTAGTCGTTTGGCCCCTTCGGCGTTATGACAAAAGCTTGGGATCCGCCAATGACGAATTTGGCAAAATAGGATGCCAATGGTTGGTCGGGATTCTCATCTTCCGTTGGAATGGCGATCGCGTTGATCGTGTATCCCTTGGCAATGGCGTTCAGCCTGCTCGGCTGAACAGGAAGTCCGTCGTTGTTCTCACCATTGGAAGAGATGTCGATCACTTTCTTGGCCGCCTTTCCAGGAAACTGGTCGAGCAGAAGACTTCCGACGTCGATGGCCGAGGAAACGGATGTTCCGCTTCGCCCTCTGCGAATATTGCCGGTATCGCCTCTCTTGTTGATCACCGACGCAGCCGCCTTGGCATCTTCCAGCCCGCAGATGCTTGTCCATGGCAGCACCATGCGTGTGTGCCCGGGGCTCGACCATTCAAAGTAGGCCACGCCGATGCAGCCAACATAATTTCGGGTGATGGCCGCGATGATCTCGGGCGAAGTGAGCGCTGCGGCATGTCCCTCCCGCTGCAGGTCAGCAATCTCCGGATCAATCGAAGACGAGTAATCGACTGCGAATACGACAGCAACATCAACATTGGCGGCATGTGCCTGCAGCCCCCAAAACACCGAAGCGACAAGCGTTCCCCCCACTCTCAAATAACAGCTGGCCCGCTTTGCCAGCGCTCTGACCGTCTGCATCAGAATGCCGCTGCGTATCGCCCGTGCCAGAAAGCTTGCCAGCGCCACCATTACAGTGCCCTTGCGACAGGTCCGGCCGCCGACCGAGACCATGGGCCCTGTGTTGAGCGGCGGTCCGCTCGGCAACACGTTCGCATCACCGCTTAGGCTCATCACGTTCCTCCATTGGATCTGAATTGGCAGCGGGACGATGGCCCGCCCAGGCCGCAGGCGCCGCGGCAAAGGCAGGGGCCACGTGGAAGGGCGGAATCGGGCCGGTCAGCAGGGGCGCGCGCGCCCGCGGCGTTCGGTTCGACATTGCGACGGACAGGATCGCACCGAGAATGATCGCGGCACCCAGTGCGCCTGCGGGTGAGTTCCGCTCACCGAGCAAGATCGCCGCGCCTAGAGCCCCGAAGACGCTTTCGGCACTGACGATCACGGCGGCATGGCTAGCGGAGGTAAAGCGCTGTGCGGCAATCTGTATGCCGAAAGCGATCGCGGTGGAGAACACGCCGAGGACCGCCAGTTCCGGGCCGGCTGCAAATACCGCGGCCAGTGAAAGGTTGCCTCGCATTGCCCCGAGCGGCAGGGCGAAGGCGGCGGCGCCGAGGAACTGTGTCGCCGCCGCGGTGAACGGCCGCGCATGGGTCTGCATGTGCCGGCCGAGCTCGACCATCCAGAGCGCATAGCAGGCAGCCGACAGGATGGCGGTGAGATCGCCGCTGCTGAGACTGGCGAACCCGCCGGACAAAAGCAGGGCACCGACCATTGTCAGCCCGGCGGCGGCGGCAAGACTCGCTGTCGGACGTTCGCCGATGAGCAGCCAGGCGGCCAGTGGTGTCATCACGGTTGCGGTGCTCACCAGGAAGCTTGCATTTGTGACAGTGGCGCCGAGATAGCAAAGCTGCTGAAGCGTGATGGAGATGGCAAACAGCGCACCCACCCTGGCCAGGCTGGAGAAATGGCCCGGCCCGGYCGGCAGTCGCCTTTCGGTCAAGACAAAGGGCAGCACAAGCAGCCCACCGATGAGGCAGCGCAGGCCGACGGCACTCAGCGCGTCGAGATGAACAAGCACTGTCTTTTGCGCGACATTGCCCAAGCCCCATAGGGCAGCGGCAAGCAGCAGCAGCAAATTGGCCCTAAGCTTGGACATACACCGCATCCCTCGGACTAAAGCCCGTCGCGGGTTTGCGATGGCTCCAACCACTTC
>NZ_JBFULQ010000033.1:0-22846 GCF_054049815.1 Mesorhizobium sp. P5_C1
GGGTAAAACAGATGACCGTGAAACTCTCGTCTTCCAACCTCGCCAAGCTGCCCGCCAAGGTTGCCGGTCCCAAATACGACCGCGCGGCGCTCAAGCCCGGCATCGTCCATTTCGGCGTCGGCAATTTCCACCGCTCGCATCAGGCCGTCTATCTCGACGATTTGTTCAATTCGGGAATCGGCCATGAGTGGGCGCTGGTCGGCGCCGGCGTGTTCGAGGGCGAGAAGATCGGCCGCGGCAAACTGGAGGAGCAGGACTGGCTGACCACCGTGGTCGAACAGGATAGCGGCCATATGAGTGCCCGCGTCACCGGCGTCATGATCGACTTCCTGATGCCGGGCGATGCGGCGGGCATCATCGAACGGCTCGCCGACCCGGCGATCAAGATCGTTTCGCTGACTATCACCGAAGGCGGCTACTTCATCGACCCGGCTTCCGGCGTCTTCAACCCGACCCATCCCGACATCGTCGCCGACGCGCAGCCGGGCGCCACGCCGAAGACGGTGTTCGGCATCATCCTCGCCGGGCTGGTCCGCCGGCGCGATGACGGCGTCGTGCCGTTCACCGTCATGTCCTGCGACAACATTCCCCACAATGGCCACGTCACCTCCGATGGCGTCATCGGCCTTGCCCGGCTAATCGACGAGGATCTGGCAAACTGGGTCAGCGAGCATGTCGCCTTTCCCAATGGCATGGTCGATCGCATCACGCCGGCCACCACGGATCGCGAACGCGGCATCCTGGTCAGCGAGTTCGGGCTGGAGGACAACTGGCCGGTGTTCTGCGAGCCGTTCCGGCAATGGGTGCTGGAAGACCATTTCACCGACGGCCGGCCGCCGCTGGAAAAGGTCGGCGTACAGTTCGTCAAGGACGTCGCGCCCTACGAGCTGATGAAGATCCGCATCCTCAATGGCGGSCAYGCSRCGATCGCCTAYCCSGCCGGMCTGMTSGACATCCATTTCGTCCATGAGGCAATGCAGGAACCACTGGTCAGCGGCTTTCTGGCCAAGCTCGAACGGGAAGAGATCATTCCGACCGTGCCGCCGGTACCGGACACGGTTCTGGAGGACTATTACCAACTCATCGAGAGCCGCTTTTCCAATCCGAAGATCGGCGACACGGTGCGCCGGCTCTGCCTCGACGGCTCCAACCGCCAGCCCAAATTCATCATCCCGACCATTGCCGACCGGCTGAAGGCCGGCAAAGGCGTCGCCGGCCTGGCGCTGGAATCGGCCCTGTGGTGCCGCTACTGCTTCGGCACGACGGACAGCGGCGCCGTCATCGAGGCCAACGACCCGAGCTGGAACCGGCTGCAGGCGACGGCAAAGGCGGCAAAGGACGCGCCCGCCGCCTGGCTTGCCATGGAGGACATCTACGGCGATGTCGGCCACGCCACGGCGTTTGTCGAGGCCTTTGCCCATGCGCTCAACGTGCTGTGGGCGAACGGCACACGCGCGACGCTGACGCGTTACCTCGCCGGCGCGCTCTGAGACCATTCGGCGCCATGACGCCTGAACTGGTCATCTTCGACTGCGATGGGGTGCTCGTCGACAGCGAGGCGCTCTCAGTCTCTGCGCTGCTTGGCATGATCCGGCTTGCCGGCGGCAGCATCGGCGAGGATGTCGCCTACGAGCATTTCCTCGGCAAGAGCATGAAAAGCGTGCGCGAGATCCTCGGCCGCGAGTTCGGGCTTGAGATCACCGACAGCCAGCTCACCGACATGCGCGTCGAATTGATGCGCAGGTTTCGCGAGGAGCTGAAGCCGATCCCTGGTGTTAAGGAGATACTGCCGAGGCTCGGGCTGCCCTTCTGTGTCGCGTCCTCGGGCACGCTCGACCGCATCCGCTACGCGCTCGACGTCACCGGGTTGCTCGGGCTGATGGAGCCGCATCTGTTCAGCGCCGCTATGGTGACCATGGGAAAGCCGGCGCCGGATCTGTTCCTCCATGCCGCCGCCAGCATGCGGGCCCATCCGCGCAAATGCCTCGTCGTCGAGGACAGCCCGGCCGGCATCGCTGCGGCGCGGGCGGCGGGCATGCGCGTCTTCGCCTTCACCGGCGGCTCGCATGCCGGCAACCCGAGCTTGCAAGCGCGGCTTGCGTCGAGTGAACCGGACTTTATATTCGCTGACATGCTGCAATTGCCCGATCTGATTGCAGGCCTGGGAGCGAGAGTAAGAGCATCTTGAAACAGTTCGTTTGCGCGGTCGATGTCGGCACCGGGAGCGCTCGCGCGGGCATTCTCGACACCAGCGGCACCTTGCTCGGCCGGGCCGAACGGCCGATCGCCATGAACCAGCCGAAGCCCGATCACGCCGAGCATGATTCGCGCGATATCTGGTCGGCCGTCTGCATCGCCGTGCGTGCCGCGCGCGAGAAAGCCGGCGTCGCCGTCGAGGATGTCGTCGGCATCTCCTTCGACGCCACCTGTTCGCTGGTGGTGCGCGACCGGCAAGGCGACCAGCTCAGCGTCTCGGTCACCGGCGACAGGCGTTGGGACACCATTGTCTGGCTCGACCACCGCGCCATCGCCGAGGCCGACGAATGCACGGCCAGCGGCCACGCCGTGCTCGACTATGTCGGCGGCGTCATGTCGCCGGAAATGGCGACACCGAAGCTGATGTGGCTGAAACGGCACCTGCCGAAGATCTGGAATGAAGCCGGCTACCTATTCGACCTGACCGACTTCCTGACCTGGCAGGCGACCGGCTCCCTGGCTCGTTCGCAATGCACGCTGACCGCCAAATGGACCTATCTGGCGCATGAGGAGAATGGTTGGCGCCGCGATTTCTTCGAGCTCGTCGGCCTCGACGATCTTTTCGAGCACGGGAACCTGCCCGAGAGGGCCAGTCCGGTGGGCACCGATATCGGGCCGCTGACGGCGCAAGCGGCGGCGGATCTCGGCCTCACGCAGAAATGCCGGGTCGGCGCCGGCGTCATCGATGCCTATGCCGGTGCGCTTGGCGTGCTCGGCGGGTTTGCCGGCGACGAACAGGACATCGGCCGGCACCTGGCGCTGATCGCCGGCACTTCGAGCTGCGTCATGGCGATGTCGCCCGATCCACAACCCTTCGCCGGGGTCTGGGGTCCCTACTACGGCGCGGCGCTGCCGAAGCTGTGGCTCTCGGAGGGCGGGCAGTCCGCCACCGGCGCCCTGCTCGACCATATCATCCGCTGGCACGGCGCCGGCGGCGAGCCGGACGCCGCCATGCATGCCAAGATCGCCAGGCGCGTCGCCGAGTTGCGTGCAGCCGAAGGCGAGGCGCTCGCCGCACGGCTGCATGTGCTGCCGGACTTCCACGGCAACCGTTCGCCGCTCGCCGATCCGCACGCCGTCGGCGTAGTCAGCGGGCTGACGCTGGACTCCTCCTTCGACAGCCTGTGCAAGCTCTACTGGCGCACCGCTGTCGGCATTGCGCTGGGCGTGCGGCATGTGCTGGAGGCGTTGAACGAAAACGGCTACCTGATCGACACGCTGCATGTCACCGGCGGCCACACCAAGAACCCGCTCTTGATGGAGCTCTATGCCGACGCCACCGGCTGCACGGTGGTCGAGCCGCTGGCCGACGAAGCGGTGCTGCTCGGCACCGGCATGGTCGCCGCCACCGCGGCCGGGATTTTCCCGGACCTCAACGCCGCCTGCCTTGCCATGCAGCAGGGCGGCAGGACGCGTGCGTCGAACCCGAAATCGGCCGGGCGTTTCGACCGCGATTACAGGATTTTCCTGGAGATGCACCGGCAGCGGCAGATGCTGGACGCGATACGGTAGCGCACGTCTCTAAATCAAAGAGATGGAGCATCATGTCGTCCGAAACCGCTTCACACTTTCCGGCATCATGCTCTATTGGCTCAGCAGGGACGCGCCGGACTCGGCATCGAACAGATGAAGGCTCGTTTCGTCAACGGTGTAGCGGACATTGCTGTTGACGGCCGGGCATTCGCGGGTCGGCACCAGCGCGCTGATTTCCTTGCCGCCGGAACCGAAGATCACCAGTGCGTCGTTGCCATGAAACTCGATGAGGTCGGCCGTGCCTTCCAGAAGGTTGCCGGCTTCAGGGCCGGCGGTCTTCAGGTCCGGAGGCCTGATGCCAAGCACTGCGCGCTGGACGCCTTGCAGATCGAAGCGGGAGCCTTCGATGGAAAAGATCGATCCGGCACTCGTCAGCGTCCAGCGGTCTTCCTTTCGTCCGACCGTGACGTCGATGAAATTCATGTTCGGCGTTCCAATGAACCCGGCGACGAACAGATTGCCTGGCCGCTCGTAGATTTCCGCCGGCGAGCCGATCTGCTCGATCCTGCCATCGCGCAGCAGCACGATGCGGTCCGCGAGCGTCATCGCCTCCAACTGGTCGTGGGTGACGTAGACGGTGGTCGTCTTCAACGACTGGTGCAGCCGGGCGATCTCGACGCGCATGTGGTTGCGAAGCTTGGCATCCAGATTGGACAGCGGCTCGTCGAACAGGAAGACCTTCGGCGTCTTGATCATGGCGCGGGCAATCGCCACGCGCTGCTGCTGGCCGCCGGACAGTGCGGACGGCTTGCGGCCGAGATAAGGGTCCAGGCCCAGCGTCTTCGAAACCGCTTCGACGCGCTGTTGTATTTCAGCCATCGGCACCTTCTGGCGCTTCAGGCCGAAGGCGATGTTGTCGAAGATCGTCATATGCGGGTAGAGCGCATAGTTCTGGAACACCATGGCAATGCCGCGATCGCCCGGGTCGAGGTCATTGACCACCTTGCCGCCGATCGAGACCTCGCCGCCGCTGATATCCTCCAGCCCCGCCAGCATGCGCAGCAAGGTCGACTTGCCGCAGCCGGAAGGCCCCAAGAAGACGACGAATTCGTGTTCCTCGATGCTCAGATTGAGGTCGCGGATGACGGTCGTGGCGCCATAGGATTTCTCGACATGGGAGCAGGTAATCGCGGACATGGTCAGGTCTTCTCGTCGGAAATCAGGATCTGCAGCTTGACGTCTTCCGGATGCGCCGCCGCCGCGCGCTCGAAAGCCTCGATGCTCTCGCTGAAAGGGTATGTACCGGTGATCAGCGGATTGAGGTCGACCTTGCCGGATGCGATCAGTTGCAGGGCACGGTCGAAGATGTTGGCGTAGCGGAACACCGTCTCGATCCGCACTTCCTTCGATATGGCCGCCGGCACGTTGAGTGCCACCGGCTCCACCGGCAGCCCGACAAGGACCACCGCGCCGCCGGGACGCACGACATCGAACAGATTGGCGAACGCCTTCGGGCTGCCGCTGGCCTCGAAGACGATGTCCGCCCCCCAATTGTCGGTGACCGCCGCAACCGCATCGACCAGTGACTGCTCGCCGATATTGACCGGCACGATGCCCGCATAACGCGCCGCAATTTCGAGCTTGGGGGCGGAGAAGTCGGAAATCAGCACCTTCGAGCAGCCGCCGGCAAGGGCAGCGAGCGAAATCATGATGCCGATCGGGCCGCAGCCGACGACAACCGCGACGTCGCCGGGAACGATGCGGGCGCGGGCGGCGGCCTGCATGCCGATGGCAAAGGGTTCGACCATCGCCCCTTCGGCGAAGGAGACATTGTCCGGCAGCCTGTAAGTGAACGCGGCGGGATGAACGGCTTGAGGCGCAAGAATGCCGTGAACCGGCGGCGTCGCCCAGAAGCTGACATCCGGGTCGACATTGTAGATGCCGAGTTTTGTCGCGCGTGAGGACAGGTTCGGCACGCCGGGCTCCATGCAGACGCGGTCGCCGACCTTCAGCGTCCTGACATTGGCGCCGATTTCGGTGATCGTTCCGGACGCTTCATGGCCGAGCACCATCGGCGCGCGCACGACGTAACTGCCGATGGCGCCATGGGTGTAATAGTGCACGTCGCTGCCGCAGACACCGACCGTGTGGATGGCGATCCTGACGTCGTCCGGCCCGACGTCGAGCGGCAACGCGATCTCGCGCAGCGCCAGTTCGCCCTTCTTCTCAAGCACCAATGCCCGCATCGTGTCGTCCTCGCTTCAAGTCTTTTTTTGCTGGAAAACGGAATTCAGGAAGCCGCTGAGCACGCCGAGGAACAGCAGCGGCGGCAGCGACAGAAGCACGACCGAGGCGTTGAGGATTCCCCACGGCACGTTCATGCCTTGCTGGGACAACTCGGATGCGACGATCGGCAAGGTCTTGGCGTTCGAGCTGGACAGCATCAGCGCGATCAGGAACTCGTTCCAGACCAGCACGAAGCTGAAGGTGACCGCACCGATCAGCGACCGCGCCGCGACTGGCAGCGCGATCCGCCAGAACACCGAAAAGGCGCCGTAGCCGTCGACGAAGGCGGCTTCCTCGACCTCCTTCGGCACGCTCTGGAAGGCGGGAATGGCCAGCCACATGATCACCGAGATGGTGAGCAGCGAATAGGTGACAATCAGTGCCGCCAGCGTGTCATAGAGCCCTAGCTGCAGCCAGATCACCATCAGCGGTATGGCCACCGCCACCGGCGGCAGGAAGCGCAGCGACAGCACGAAGAACTGGATGTCGCCGGCCCAGCGGTTGGGATAGCGCGCCACCGCATAGGCGGCCGGCAGGCCGAGCACCACGCCGATCAGCACCGCGACGCCACAGGCGATGACCGAGTTGTAGAGGCCGGTCATGACGCTGTCGCGGCCGATGATATAGCTGATGTTGGCAAGTGTCGGCGTGAACACCAGGCGCGGTACGCGGGTGATGATGTCGACATTGTTCTTCAGCGAATTGAGCGCCGTCCAAAGCAGCGGAAACACGGCCATGAAGCCGGCGAATGCCAGGACGGTCTTGCCGATCAGGCGGCCCGGCCTCATGCCTGCACCCGCTTCCACAGCATGGTGAAAGTGATGACGGTGGCAATCATCATCAGCACGGCCATCGCCGAGGCGTAGGACACCTTGCCCGACTCGATGAAGCCTTGCGAAAACGCATACATGTCGAGCGTCTCGGTCGCGACGCCAGGCCCGCCGCGGGTCATCACATAGATCAGGTCGAAGGAACGCAGCGATTCGATCATCTTGACGAACATCAGGCTGACCAGCGGCGCCTTCAGCATGGGCAAGGTGACATAGGCGTGGATCTGCCAGCGCCTGGCGTGGTCGAGCCGCGCCGCCTCGATCGGCTGCGGCGGCAGCGTTTCCAACAGCTTCAGCACGATGACGGCGAAGAACAGGCCCCATTGCCAGACATCGACCGAGGCGACGGCGAACAGCGCCGTCGACGGCTTGGACAGCGGGTCGAAGATCAGCCCGCCGGTCAGCAGCCGATAGGGGTAGGTGGCGATGCCGTAGAGCGGGTGGTAGGCGAACTTCCAGACGAAGGCCGCCGAGACGCGCGGCAGCAAAACCGGAATGATGAACAGCAGGCAGTAGATGTTGCGCAGGCGCGGCGACGCGACCTCGAACATCAGCACCCCCAGTCCGATGGCCACGGCCATCGTCGCCGCAACGKTGACGATCTCCCACTTCACCGACACCCAGACGGCGTTGAGAAAGCGGCGGTCGAAGAACAGGTCGTAGAAATTCGAAAGCCAGACATAGGAATAGGTCGTGGAACTCAGCTCGCGGTTCTGCAGGGCGATGACGATCGCGTAGAGCGTCGGTACCATCGACAGGATCAAAAGGATGACGAGCGTCGGCACGAGGAAGGCGACCGGCAAGGATGAGCGTCGAGGCATTGGTCAGGCCTCGCTGTATTCGAACATGGCTGGATCCTCGCGTGGAGATGCTTCAGGCGGCGCCAGAGCAGGCCTTCCCGCGACGCACAGGTCCCGGCATTCGACCGAATGCCGTGGGCCGTGCGCCGCCAGAGGGAGGCTGCTACTTCTTCGCCAATTCGTTGGCGTAGGCTTCAAGTTCGTTGAGGCCGCCCTTGATGTCGGTGCGGGTGCCGGTGACCAGTTCCTCGAGGATGATGCCCCAGCGGTCGCCGAGGTCCGGCCAGCGCGGATCCTGCCAGAAGTTGACCGCCGTGACCTTGCCCGTCTCGGCCAGAGCCTGGCCAAGGTCGGCGCCGTAGATATCAGCGAATTCCTTGCTGGACAGGATGCTGGTGCGGTTCAGCTCGCCGAACTGGTGGGCGTCGAGCCGGCGCTTCTCGTTCTCCTTCGACGTCGCCCAGGCGATGAACAGGCCGGCGCATTTCTTCGAAGCGTCGTCGGCATTGGCCTTCGCCGCAATGGCGAGGCCATGGCCGTAGCCACCACCGGTGAGCGGCGCCGGCGGCGGCAGGAAGCCGATCTTGCCGACCACCTGCGAGGTCTTGGGATCGACCGACATGCCCGACAGCGGTGTCGATTCGACGAGGATCGCCACCTGGCCCGACAGGAACGCACCGGTCGATTCATCCCAGCTGCCGGTCTGCGTGCCGGGCGCCGAATCCTTGAACAGCTTCAGATAGGTCTCGGTCGCCTTGACGGCGGCGTCCGAATTGAAGACAGGCTTGTTGCCGTCGAACCACTGGCCGCCATAGGCCTTGAAGAAGGGCATCCAGCGCCAGACATTGGCGCCCGAACCGCGCGCGCCGCGCAAGGCGATGCCATACATGCCCTTGTCCGGATTGGTCAGCTTCGGCACGTCGGCGATCAGCTCGTCCAGCGTCTTCGGTGGCTGGATTCCGGCCGCCTCAAGGACATCCTTGCGGTAGACCATCAGGTCGCCACCGCCGGTCAGTGGCGCAAACCAGACCTTGCCGTCATAGGTCGCGACCTTCTGCCGGCCCGGGTCGAAATCGGCGTAGTCATAGTCCGCCGGATAGTAATCGGTGAGCGGCACGATCCATTTCGACGACGCAAACAGGGCGACGTTGGCCTCGTCGACATAGTAGACGTTGTAGTTGCCGACGGTGGACGCATCGGCGCGCGATTTCGCCCGGCGGTCGTTCTCGTTCAAATAGTCGATCTGGAAGCCGGCGCCGGCAAGCTTCTGGAACTCGTCCTTGGAGTCCTCCAGAAGCGTCAGGCCGTCGCGCGGCTGCGCCAGCACCTTGACCGGCGCCGAGCAGACCGGCGCCTGCGCCAGGGCAATGGTGGAAACGGCAGTGGAAAGCATAAAAGCTGCGCCAAGGCTGGCAGCGAGCCTAACTGGTTTCATTGATCTTTTCTCCTCCAGGAACACTTCGCAGGACGCGCAAGTCCTCGGGTCACGCGATCCTCACCATCGCCCGAACGACATGCCACCCATCGCCAAAATGCGGAGTTGCGGCGGGCCACGCTAGAAGCCCCGTTGCAACGGACCTGTACTTTTATGCATTGTGCAGCGCAAAAACTGGCGTCCGCTTGGGGAGCCCGTCACATGAGTATCGATCGAGGCCGGGGTAGGATTTTCAGGAACCGCTTATGCGCGCATCGTCAGCCGCTGCCGCGACAGCCGCCGATAGGACGACGGCGTCATCCGATGCTTGCGCATGAAGGCGCGGTTGAAGTTCGAGATGTTCATGTAGCCGACCTGGAAGCAGATGTCGGTGATCGCGATGTCGGTGTCCGCCAAAAGCTTGCAAGCCTGCCAGAGCCTGAGCTTGGCAAGGTGGTCGCTGAAACTGTTGCCGGTGTTTTTCTGGAAGAAGCGCGAGAATGTGCTCTCGGTCATTCCGGCGAGTTCCGCCACTTCCGGCAGCTTCAGATCTTCGGCGAAATGCTGGAACAGATAGGTCAGCGTGCGCTGGATGATGTCCAGCGAGGCGGCATCGAGAACCGGCGAGAAATCCGGTGACGACAACAATTCGTATTCGTCGGTCCGGGCGAGAAGATCGACCAGGCACAGGAAAAGGCAGAACCTGCTTAGCCCGCTAACCTCGCCCATCCGCTCCATCAGTTCGGCGCCTTCGCGTGCCGTCTGGCCGTGAAAGACCATCCCGCGCAGCGATCGCTCCAGGAACGGTTCCAGTTCGCGCAGTTCCGGCAGCAGGCCCACCGACCCGCGCAGCCTCTGCGCATCGAATTGCAGGACGATGTCGCGGCCTTCGATCAGTTCGCCCGGCTGCGTGGCGGTGACCCAGTCGTGTGGCAGTCCACCACCGACGATGGTGAGATAGCCTGGCCCGAACTCGCCGATGTGATCGCCGACCAGCACCACGCCGGAGGATTTTCGCAGCAGGTGGATCTCGTACTCCGGATGGAAGTTCCAGACGTTGCGTTCCCATGGGTAGTCGTCGAGCCGCCACAGGAAACTGTCGCTCGCTTCGGTGACGATGTGCTCGAAGGACGGCGCCGTCCGCGGGATAGCAGCCGTGTTTTTTCTGCGCCTGAACTGCATCCTGCCTCCTGGAAAATCCGGGATCTGTCGTCGCACCTCGTCGTCCAGGCAATCCGTAGCAGCCCGTTGCCGGCGTGTGAAATGCGCTTCGGCGGCACGCAACAATCGGTCCGGGCGTTCCGCTGGCTCAATCTGTTCCGGCCCCTCCTCTCTTGCCTTCATGTCGCGTTTCGTCCAAAAGCTGACGCAAACGCTGCGAAACCGAAGGTTTTGCCGTTTGAAATGCGGCTTCCGGCTCCTTGCCGACGCGCCGTACCTGGAAAGAGCGGAACAATGTCTGCGATCGAAGCCGGCGCTCACGCGCCGGAAAATCTTTGGCGTCAGGAAATCAGGGCGACGCTGGCGCTCGCCTGGCCGATGGTGCTGACCAATCTCGGCCAGACCGCCATGACGGCCACCGACGTCATGATGATGGGTCGCCTGGGGGCGGACACGCTGGCCAGCGGCGCGCTTGGCGCCAACCTCTATTTCATGCCGCTGATCTTCGGGCTCGGCCTGATGCTGGCGACGTCGCCGATGATTGCCACCGAGCTTGGCCGCCGCCGCCATTCGGTGCGCGACCTGCGCCGCACGGTGCGCCAGGGCCTGTGGCTGGCGATCCTGATCTCGATCCCGATCTGGCTGGTGCTTTGGCACGGCGAGGCCATTCTGCTGGCAATGGGCCAGGAACCCGCGCTGGCGCATCAGGCCGGCATCTATCTGCGCTGGCTCGAATGGGCGGTGCTGCCTTTCTACGGCTATATCGTGCTGCGCTCGTTCATCTCGGCGCTGGAGCGGCCGGGCTGGGCGCTGATCATCGTCTTCGTCGCCGTCGCCTGCAACGCCCTCTTCAACTGGGTGTTCATGTTCGGCAATCTCGGCGTGCCATCGATGGGCATTGCCGGCTCAGGGCTTGCGACCACGCTGTCCAGCACGCTTATGTTCATCGGCATGGCAGTGGTGGTGATGCTGGAGAAGAAGTTCCGGCGCTACCGTCTGTTCGGGCGCTTCTGGCGGTCCGACTGGCCGCGCTTCAAGGGGCTGTTGCGGCTCGGCATGCCGATTGCCGGTATCCTGGCCTTCGAGGTGACCATCTTCAACGCCGCGGCGCTGCTGATGGGCCTGATCGACGCCGATTCATTAGCCGCGCACGCAATCGCCATCCAGATCGCCTCGATCAGCTTCATGGTGCCGCTCGGCCTCAACCAGGCGGTGACGGTGCGCGTTGGCCTGGCGCATGGCGCCGGCAATCCGGAAGGGGTTTCCCGCGCCGGCTGGACGGCCTTTGTCATCGGCGTTTCGTTCATGGCGCTGATGGGGCTGGTGATGATCCTGTGGCCGCATCTGCTGATCAGCGCCTTCATCGATCTCGCCAACCCGGCCAATGCCAGGGTGATCGCGCTTGCCGTGTCGTTCCTGGTCTTTGCAGCGCTGTTCCAGATCTTCGACGGCGCGCAGGCAGTTGCCGCCGGCATGCTGCGCGGCCTGCATGACACCAAGGTGCCGATGATCTACGCCGCGATCGGCTATTGGGGCATCGGCCTGCCGCTCGGCGTGCTGCTCGCCTTCCATTTCGGCCTCCATGGCGTCGGCATCTGGATCGGCCTGTCGTCGGGGCTGGCCGTGGTGGCGGCGCTGCTGCTGGCGCGCTGGCTGCGGCGGGACCGCCTGGCGCCGCCATTGGTGTTTGGGCATTGAGCCAAGGCCTAACATCGTGGCTCGTCAAACGACGGCCTGCGAAACGACGTTAAGCGCCATGAGCCGACTTTGGCACCGAGGCGACGAATGCATTAGCAGTCCGGCATCGCGTTGCTCGCCAACAGTGACGATCCGATGTCTCCGTCGAGCGCAAAACGCTCGCAGCGCTCGCCGTCGGACTCATCGATGAAGCTCTCGATATGTTTGAAGCCGAGCTTCGCCAATATCCGCAGCGACGCGAAATTGCGCGCCGCCGCCTCGGCCGTTACCCGTTCAAGCGCCAGAGTTTCAAAGGCGTAGCGGAGGACTTCGCGCGCTGCCTCGCTGCCCAATCCGTGCCCCCAATGCGCACGCGCCAGCACAAATCCCAATGCCGCTGCCTTGGCGTCGGTTGCGCCGAAGGACAGGGTTATCGTCCCGATCGCGTTCGATACCCCTGCCTGGTCTATGGACCACTTGATCGCCTTGCCGTCAGCGAACCGCTGACGCGAACGGGCGAGCCATCGTTCGCCTGCGCTTTTGTCGTCGGGAACGGGATCGCCGGCAAGGGAGGCGGATTCGACATCCGTCGCGCGCGCAAACCATGCCGGGATATCCCGTTCGCTCGGCGCCCGAAGCACGAGCCTTGGTGTCGAGAGCCTGGGAAATCGGACAGCTTCCATGGGGGCATTTTCGACGTGAGGCGGCGCCGATGCAACGGCCGGGCATACTGCCGTGTGCTCATGGGCGCCTGCCCACGCGTCCGAAACCAGGCATCCGGCAACAATCAGCCCGCAAGGCGCGCACGAAACAAGGTGCAGCCGTCCGTCAGGCGCGACCTTGAGATATCGCGGAATCCAGCCTCCGTCATCCACGCCCGATACTGACCTTCAGTGTACGATTCGCCGTTGCGATAGAGGTTCAGGAAGGTGAGATTCAGAAAGACACCCTCACGCGGGCCGAGGCGGTCGTCATCGACGACACCCCACCCCGCAATTGCGATCTCGCCGCCCGGTGTGAGGCAACGCGCCGCGTTCAGGATCGAACTGCGCGCCTGGTCCGGCGGCAGGACCTGGACGACGGCCTTCAGGATCGCCAGATCGTGCCGACCGACCGATGGCGCGACAGTTATGTCCCCTTCTTCGACGACCACGTCTTCGGCACCATATTCCGACAGGATATCCGGCGCGACCGCTGCGACCGTTGGGAGTTCCATCAGCGTTGCCGCAATCTGCGGCCACCGCTCGCGAAGTCCGACGAGAATGGTCCCTGGGCCCCCACCGATGTCAATCACCGAACCGATCGCCGAGAGGTCCATCTCCTGGGCCAGAAGTCGGCCGAAAATCACCGCCCCCGGTGCGAGCATGCGGCTGAAGGCCGCCGCTTCCTCGGACCCTGCTTCGGAAAAATCGTGCAGCGCAGCCGGCCGGTTCTGTCGCAGCGACTCTGCGGTAAGCAGATCGGCTCCCCAGAGCTCGCGCAGGAGCGCATGATCGCCGACGCGATAGGTCGGCTTGGACGCGTCGAGGAAGGCCGACGCTTCGGCTCCGTTGCGAAATTGGCCATCCTCGACTTCGAGGAAACCAATGCTGGCGAGTGCGTAGAGGAGCCGCGACAGGCGATTGGGCTCGACTTTGAGCGCGGCCCCAAGGCTGTCCGCAGTCAGCGCGCTGTCGCCGAGCCGGGTGAAGATGCCAAGGTCCAGCCCGGCTCGAAGCGCCAAGGCGGGGGGCACCGCTTTGATCATCTTGTCGATCCGATCAGAATCCACCATGTCGCATCCCCTTCCGCGATCCAGGACCGGCTAAGATTAGAACTCCGTTCTCCCGAAAGTGAAGACAAAATGATCATTTCGAGCGACAGGTCCGGTCAGTTGCCCTCGGAGGACATCGCGCCGAGCAGCCTGCGGATGTCTCCGAACTTGGCGATCGCCCCGAACACCAGGGCTGCCACCGCGACGAAGAACACCGACACCGACGCCATGGTCGGCGTGTAGCCGTAGCGCAGCGCGTTGAAGATCTTGATCGGCRGCGTCTCGGTGGTGAACCCGATCGTCATGTAGGCGACGATGTATTCGTTGAGCGACAGCACGAAGGCGAAGGCGTAGCCGGAGACGAGGTAGGGCAGGATCAGCGGCAGCACCACCGTCTTCAGCACCGTGCGGTCGTCGGCACCCATGGTCGCGGCGGCCTCGACCAGCGAGCGGTCGATCGACGCAAAACCCAGCGACAGCGTCACCAGCGGCAGCGTGACGAAGAAAATGGCGTGGCTGATGATGGCGGTGAAGAACTGGCCGAACAGCCCGACCGTCGCCCAGAAGGTGAGGAAGCCGAGCGCGGTGATGACCGGCGGCAGGATGAAAGGCGCAAGCCCGAGCACCTGAAAAATGTTTGCCCAGGGTGCGATGCGCCGCCACAGGAACCAGGCAAGCGGCAGCGCGATAGCGACCGCGATCGCCGCCGAGCAGACGGCGAGCGTCACCGAATGGATCAGCGCCAGCCGCCATTCCGGATCGGCGAAGATCTGACCATACCAGGCGAGCGAGAAGCCTTTCGGCGGGAAGGTCAGTTCCTGCCGCGCGTTGACCGAGACGCCGGCGACGACGATCAGCGGCGCGGCCAGGAACAGGGCCACGATGGTGAAATAGAGCCGGCGAAGGAAGGTGGCGGTCATAGTGCGTTCTCCCTGCGGCCGACGAGCAGCGTCAGCCCGACCAGCGCCAGCGAGATCAGCACCAGGAAGACCGCCATGGCGGCTGCGAACGGCATGTTGGACTGGTAGATCGCCTGGTCGGTGATCAGCACCGACAGCGTCCAGTGGCGTGGCCGGCCGAGGATCTGCGGCAGCAGGTAGGAGCCGAGCGCGAAGACGAAGACCATGATCAGCGTCGCCACGATGGTGTTGCGCAGCGCCGGGGTGACGACGTTGAAGAAAGCTTTGACCGGCGAGGCGCCAAGCGTGCGGGCGGCCTCGAGCAGCGTCGGGTCGAGGCGGACCAGGGCCGGATAGAGCACCAGTATGGTGTAGGGCAGCGCCTGGTAGATCATGCCGGCCAGCACCGCGCCGAAGGTCGGCAGCAGCGCCACCGGCTTGTCCATCAGCCCGAGCGCGACGAAGAGGTTGGTGATGCCGGCGGTCTGCGAAAACAGCGTCGACCAGGCAAAGCCGATGATGACTTCCGACAGCGACAGCACCGACAACAGCCCGACCAGCCACAGCGTCTGCACGCGGCGCGAGCGCTTGGTCAGCAGATAGGTGAACGGAAAGGCGATCGAGACGCAGCAGACGGCGACCAGCACCGCCAGCATCAGCGAAAAGCCGAGCACGCCGGCGAAGAAGGTGGTCAGGAACCGCGCATAGTTGTCGATGACGAAATCGGGCGTGTAGAAACCGGCCGGATTGCGCTTGAAGAAGCTGACCGCGATCATCGTCGAAAACGGCACGACGAAGAACACCACGAGCATTAGCCCGGGAAACAGCAGCGGCGTATAGTCGGCGAATGATTTCGGCGCTTCGCGTCTCATGAGCCGAGCACCACGCAGCTCTCGGGCGGCAGCGTGACGCCGACCTTGGCGCCGACCGAGACGTTGGGCCTTTCGCGCGGCGTCGCCACCGCGATGATGCTGGTGCTGCCAACCTCGACGAAGGTTTCGATGGTGCCGCCGAGATCGCGCACGAAGGTCACCTGGCCGGTGATGGCGCGGCCGCCGGGTTCGCCCAGATGCACGTCTTCGGGACGGATCGACACCGAGGCCTTGGTGACGCCGGCCGGCATGGCGAGGCCCGGAATGGCGGTGCCGAGGATGGTGGTGCGTCCGGCGCTGTCGACCTCGGCCGGCAGAAGGTTGGTGATGCCGATGAAATCGGCGACGAAGGCGTCGGCCGGCTTGCGGTAGATCTCGATCGGCGGTGCCGCCTGCAGGATCCTGCCGTGGCCCATGACCACGACCAGGTCGGCCATGGTCATCGCCTCGCGCTGGTCGTGAGTGACGACGATGGTGGTGATGCCCAGCCGTTGCTGCAACTGGCGCAGTTCCACCTGCATGGCCTCGCGCAGTTTGGCGTCGAGCGCCGAAAGCGGCTCGTCGAGCAGGAACAGCTTTGGCGACAGTGCCAGCGCACGGGCGATTGCCACGCGCTGGCGCTGGCCGCCCGAAAGCTTCGCCACCGGCCGGTCGGCAAAGCCGGGCAGATGGATCAGCGTCAGCAATTCGTCGACGCGCTTCTTCTGCTCTTCCTTCGAGGCGCCGCGGATGCGCAGCGCGTAGGCGATGTTGTCGCCGACCGAAAGATGCGGAAACAGCGCCAGCGACTGGAACACCATGCCGAGATTGCGCTTGTGGGTCGGCAGCGGCGTGATGTCCTCGCCGTCGAGCACGATGGCGCCGCTGGTCGGCTCCTCCAGCCCGGCGATCATGCGCAGCAGCGTGGTCTTGCCGCAGCCGGATGGTCCAAGCAGGCAGACGAAGGTGCCGTGCGGCACGTTGAGCCGAACATTGTCGACCGCGATGAAATTGCCGAAGGCCTTGGTGATGGCGTTGATATCAAGTCCGGACATGGCTGATCCTGTTAACCGGAGGATATGGGATGGTTCCTCGCCGCCTCGTTTTCGCGGCGGCCTCTCCTCGGCCGCAAGAGGAGAGGCGCCGCGATTTCGGCGCGTAGCATATCCTCTCCCATCGCAATGGGAGAGGTGGTTCGCGAAGCGACCCGTCATGAGGAGCGCTTCGATGTCGGGCGAGCTGTTTTCGGCTTAGCCGACGATCAGCTCGGTCCACTTCTGGTTGATCCAGTCGGCCTTGGACGTATAGAGGTCGTAGCGCGGAATGATCGGCTCGATATCCGACGACACCGATGCGAACTCGGCCGGCGTCAGGTCGAGCACCTCCTTCTTCAGCGTCGGCGTGGTGCCGACCTTGCGCGACATCACGCCCTGCATCGACGGCTGGCTCATATAGTCGATGAAGGCATGCGCCTCGTCGACCTTGGTCGAAGCGCGCGACAGCACCCAATTGCCGGAGTCCTGGATGCCGCCCTCCTTCGGGAAGGTGGTGCGGACATGGAAGCCGTCGGCGATCGCGAGGCCGGTGACGTCGTGATAATACTGGCCCATCGGGATTTCGCCCGACTTCAGCGCCTGCTCGAACTGCGCTTCGTCGCGATACCAGAGGCGCACATTCGGCTTGACCTCGGCGAGCTTCTCGAACGCCTTGTTCAACCCTTCCTCGGTGTCGAGGGCATTGGTGCCGCCCATGAAGGTCTTGGCCGTCACTTCGAGCAGGAACGAGTTGGAGGCGAGCGCCAGCAGGCCGAGCTTGTCCTCGTTCGCCTTGTCCCAGAATGCCGCCCAGGAGGTCGGCGCCTCCTTGTAGACATCGGTGTTGGAGACCAGCGTGATCCACCAGGCCACCGCACCGATGCCGGCAACGCGGCCATCCGGATATTTGTTGATGAAGCGCGGCAACAGGTCGCCGTAATGCTTGAACTTCGAGGTGTCGAGCGGCGTCCACAGTTCGGTCGACTGGCCCTTGAGCGTCGAGGTCTGCGACATCATCGAAAGATCGGCCGGCGCCTGGCCCGCCTTGGCCGCCTGTTCGAGCTGCACCAGCCACGCCTCGCCGGTCGGCTCGGCAACCGATTCTACCGCGATGCCGGTGGCCTTGGTGAAGTCGGGGAAGACGTGCTCGTCGAAGGATTTCTTGAAGTAGCCGCCATAGACGCCGACCTTGAGCGACTTGTCCTGCGCCCGCAGGATCGACGGCATGGCGAGCACGCCGGCCGTCGCCAGGCCAGCGCCAAGCACGCTGCGCCGGCTGACTTGTGTTGCGATCAATCTGTTCATCTGGTCTCTCCTCTGTTTGTGCCGGATCTCCGGCTGGTTCCCTTGAATCCGTTGCCCGCCGTCTTCTTGCGGCTCAGTGGGCGGCGCGTCGTTCGAGCGAACGCGCGTATTGCGTCAGTGGAAAACACATGACGAAAAAGATCAGCGCCACCAGCCCGTAGACCTTGAAGGGTTCGAAGGTCGCATTGTTGATGGCGTTGGAGGTCCGCACCAGCTCCTCGAAGCCGATGATCGAGGTGAGCGCCGTCGACTTGATGAGCTGCACCAGAAACCCGACCGTCGGCGCGCGGGTGATCGAAAACGCCTGCGGCAGGATGATCAGCCTCAGCTCCTGCAGATAGTGCAGGCCAAGGCTGGCGCCGGCATCCCACTGGCCACGCGGCAGCGCGTCGACGCCGCTGCGCCAGATCTCGGCCAGATAGGCACTGGCAAAAAAGGTCAGGCCGAGCACCGCCGCCGTCCACGGCTCGATGCGCAGGCCTAGCATCGGCAGACCGAAGAACATCAGGAACAGCTGCATCAACAGCGGCGTCCCCTGGAACAGCGCTATATAGCCGGAGGCAATGCGCCGGCTCCATTTGTTCTTGGCGATCCTGAAGAACAGCACGACCATGCCGACAACGCCGCCGCCCACGAAGGCGGCCAGTGACAGCAGCACCGTCCAGCGGGCGGCGAGCAAAAGGTTGCGCACGATGTCCCAGAAGGTGAATTCGATCATGACACGCCAGCCCCCAGGACGCGGCGTCCGCCCGTGACCAACAGCCGGCGCAAGGCCATCGACAGGACGAGATAAACCAGCGTCACGACAAGATAGGTCTCGAAGGACCGGAACGTGCGTGCCTGCAGCATGTCGGCCTCGTAGGTAAGCTCGCGCACCGCGATCTGCGACACCACGGCGGACTCCAGCATCATGATGACGATCTGGCTGGTCAGCGCCGGATAGATCACCTTGAGCGCCTGTGGCAGCACGATCTTGATGAACACCTGGCGTGGCCTCAAGCCCAGCGCAAGGGCTGCTTCGGTCTGTCCGGGCGGCACGGCGTCAAGTCCGGCGCCGACAATCTCGATCGTATAGGCCGCCATGTTGAGCGTCATCGCCAGGATGGCGGCCAGCACCGGATCGAGCCTGATACCGAGACTGGGCAGCCCGAAGAAGATGAAGAACAGCTGCACCAGGAACGGCGTGTTGCGCATCACCTCGACATAGGCGGCAATCGCCCGCTTGAGCAGCACGGGGCCGTTTCGCCGTCCCGCGGCACCCAGGATACTGAGGAACGTCCCCGCCAGCGTGGTCACGGCGATCAACAGGATCGTCGTGACCGCTCCGCGCGCGATGTCACCCGCAGCCCCTGGAAGCCAGGCAAAGGCCACCGGACCTCAATCCTTGAGGTTGTCGGGGTTGAGCGGCGTCTTCAGCCAGGCCTGCGAGCTTGCGTCCAGCTTGCCGTCCGCCAGCATCTTGGCGATGGCGTCGTTGACCGCCTTCTTCAAGCTGTCTTCGTTCTTGTTGAGACCGATGTGCGAAGGCGAGGTCAGAAGCTGGAACTTCTGCTCCGGCTTCAGCGCGTCCTGCTTGGCCAGCACCTGCGCGCCGACATCGTTGCCGACGACCATCAGCTGCGTCTGGCCGGAAATGAAGGCCTGGATCACCGAATTGTAGTTGTCGAAACGCTTGATGTCGGCCGACGCCGGTGCTGCCTCGGTGAGCGAGGTGTCCTCGAGCGTGCCGCGGTTGACGGCGATCGACTTGTCGGCAAGGTCTTCCTTGCCTTTGACCGATAGCGCCGCCGGGCCGATCACCGCGATGTAGTAGGGCGCGTAGGCAGCGGCGAAGTCGATCACCTGCTCGCGTTCCTTCGAATAGCCGACGCTCATCAAGAGGTCGACGCGATGGTCGTTCAGGTACGGGATGCGGTTCTGGCCGGTGACGGCGACGGGATTGAGCTTCACCTTGAGCGTGTCGGCAATGTATTGCGCGACATCCATGTCATAGCCCTTGAGGCTCATGTCGGCGCTGGCCGAGGAGAAGGGCGGAAAATCGGCGAAGACGCCGACATTGATGGTGCCGGCCTTGGTGATGTCCGCCAGCGCGTCGGCATTGGCGGCTTGCGTGCCGAGGCCAAGGCTTGCGGTGCCAAGCATCAGCATGGCGGCGATGGATGATTTGAGCGTGATACGGATCGTCATTTTTATTCCCCTCTGGAAGCTTTGTTTGTCTGGGTCGGCCGCCGGCTCCAGCGCGGCGGCCGCCTTCGTCTTCTAAACGTCAGGCTCCCTTGCCTGTGATCGCCGGGCTGAACACCATCAGGCTCAGGATTTCGAACAGAACCTGGGCACCGGCGTGCGCCGTGTTGGTGGTCGCGTCGTATTGCGGCGCCACCTCGACGACGTCGCCGCCGACGATGTTGAGGCCCTTCAGGCCGCGCAGCAGTTCGAGCACTTCGCGCGTCGTCAGGCCGCCGACCTCCGGCGTGCCGGTGCCGGGCGCGAAGGCCGGATCGACGCTGTCGATGTCGAAGGAGACATAGGTCGGCCCGTCGCCGACGATCTTGCGCGCCTTCTCGATGATGGCGGGGATGCCGAGACCGGTCACCTCCTCGGCATGCACGACGGTCATGCCGGACTCGTAGGTGAACTCCCACAGGTATTCGGCCGAGCCGCGAATGCCGATCTGGATCGTGCGCGTCGGATCGAGCACGCCGTCGAGCACCGCGTTGCGGAACGGTCCGCCGTGGTGGAACTTGGTCATGTCGAACAGGCCACTGGTGTCGCAATGGGCGTCGATGTGGATCAGGCCGACCGGGGCTTTCTTGCCGACCGCCTTCAGGATCGGATGGCTGATCGAATGGTCGCCGCCGACCGACAACGGGATGACGCCGGCATCGACGATCTGGTTGGTGCGGCGCTCGATATCCTCATGGCTGATCTCGAGCCGGTAGCGGCTGCGGAACGGCGTGTCGCCGATGTCGGCGACCCGAAGTTCATGCGTCGGGGCGCATTCCAGCACGTGATTGTAGGGGCCGATGCGTTCGATGGCGCGCAGCGCCCTTGGTCCGAAACGCGAGCCCGGCCGGTTGGTGACGCCGAGGTCCATCGGCACGCCGATCATCGCCACCTGCAGGTCGCCGAAATCCGGATTGTCGGCCGCTATTTCGCGGTAGGGGGCGGCGAGGAACGTGGGGATGCCGGAATAGGGCGCCAGCCGGGTGCCGGACTTGGAAAAGATCTTGTCGGCGACGCGCCGGAATTTCGGGTCGAACATTTCGCCGCCATGGCTCTCGCCATATTTGCGACGCAACGCGTCGAGCTTACCGCGATCGTAACCCATGTCCGCTCCTCCCGCCTGATGCAGTGCGGCCGCCGGTGACCTTGGCGAAGCGACCGTCATCCGGCCGGGTCGTTGTCCCGCTGGCTGCCTGCAGATTTCACGTCTTGATGCTGTTCCGGGCCAAAGTGTCTGGCAGCCGCATTGAAAAATCAATTGATATTGTTAGGGTGTTGGCTGTGAGAAAATCTCACAATCAACTCTGAGCACGATCTCATCCGAAAACCGGCCTCCATTTTTCGGGATCGTGCTTCAATGGATGCCCATGGCCAAGCGCCTGCCACCGCTGAATCCGCTGCGCGCCTTCGAGGCAACGGCCCGCCATGGCTCGCTGACCAAGGCGGCGAGTGAGCTGAATGTCACGCATGGCGCCATCAGCCACCAGATCAAGGCGCTCGAGCAGTCGCTCGGCGTCAAGCTTTTCGAGCGCGCCGGCCAGCGGGTCAAACTGACGCCGCATGGTGCCGAGCTGCTGCCGGCGGTCTCGAGCGCCTTCGACGGCATCGCCGCCGCCACGCAGCGCATGACAAGGCCGGCGAGCAGCGGCACGCTCTCCGTCTCCTGCGTGCCCGCATTGCTCTTGCTGTGGATGACGCCGCGGCTCGGCAGTTTCATGGCGCAATATCCTGACATCAGGCTGACGTTGATCCCTTCCAACGACGCCAAGGATATCCGCGCGCCGCAGATCGATGTCTGCGTGCACTACGGCGACGGCAGCTGGACCGATTGCTGGATGCGCAAATGGTCGGGGCTCGAACTGTTTCCCGTGGTGAGCCCGACGTTGATCAACAACCGTCCGATCCGCAGCGTCAGGGATCTCGCCGACCATGTCTTCCTGCATGGCGATGACGGCCGCGAATGGCACACCTGGCTGGCGGCCGCCGATGCGCTGGACCTGGAACGCGGCCGCCGTCATCATCTGGGCGATGCACGCATGGCGGTTGAAGCCGCGGTCCACGGCCATGGCGTGGCGCTGGGCGATTCGGTGACGGCCAGTTCGCTGCTGGCCAGGGGCATGCTGGTGGCGCCGTTCAGCCTGTCAGTGCCGGCAATCGACGACTTCTATGTCGTCTGTCGCAACGAGATGAAGTCGACGCCGATCGTGCAGCTTTTCATCGACTGGCTGTTTGCCGAGAAGGCGCAGGATGACGGCCGCGCCGATGCGCCGGTGGCGGGCCGCGTCGTCACCCGCCGCAAGCGTCCGGCGCTCAGGGTCATCGGCGGCAGAACCGGGAGCTGACACCGGCTGGCGGCGGCGGTGCCGGCCGATCGTGTCCGGCCGCATGCAGGGTTTTCTTTTTGTCGGGCCAGCCCTGAAACCGGGCAGCGTTTTGGCCAATTCGATGCTATGAGGCCTGTCGCGGTTGTGGGTAGCAGGCAGCGAAGGCGGTGTTGAAACATGGCTAAGACCGATATTGCGCGGCGTGTCTACAACCACACCTGGAAGCTCGACCCGATCGTGCGCAGCCTGCTCGACACGGACTTCTACAAGCTTTTGATGCTGCAGATGATCTGGGGCATGTACCCCAAGGTCGACACGACCTTCTCGCTGATCAACCGCACCACCTCCGTGCGGCTGGCCGACGAGATCGACGAGGGCGAACTGCGTGAACAGCTCGACCATGCCCGCACCTTGCGCTTCAGCAAGAAGGAGATGATCTGGCTCGGCGGCAACAATTTCTACGGCCGCAAGCAGATCTTCGAGCCGGAATTCCTCGCCTGGCTGGAGAATTTCAGGCTGCCTGAATACGAATTGTCGAAGCGCGACGGCCAGTATGAGCT
>NZ_JBFULQ010000034.1:0-22737 GCF_054049815.1 Mesorhizobium sp. P5_C1
GCGCAGCAGCTCATGGTATTGCGCGGCCGGTATCCTGCCGTGATCCGATGCCGCTATCTTCTCGGCCGCCTGACTGATGCGGACCGTCCGCATTTCCAGGCGTTCGGCGACGGCGGGCGTGATGTTGTTGGCCTGCCTTGCATCGACTATGCCCTGGCGGACGCCTTGAACCTGTTGGATGAGTCCTTCGACGCGCGGCCCCGTAAAGTCGGTCGGATCGCCGGCGTCCAGAGCGCCTCTGTGATGGCCCGCGGCATAGGCGCCGGCAAGCGGAACGGCGATGAGGACCGCCGTGAGTGTTGCAGTTCTAAGCGAGGTGCTGGGAATAAAAGAGCGCATCGTTGCGTTCTCCTCCTGAAGAGGAAGGCGGCGATTGTCTCGCCTGCCCTCCGGCTGCGGGCCGTCCGGTTCCGTCGCGTCGCGATGGGGTTCATCGCCGGCGGTTCTCGGCCCAGGTGGGGAAGCTAGGACCGCAATTCGACGATGTGTAATTAAAAAAAGATAATCTTTTCAGGCCTTGCCGGCCTTGCTCTACGCCCTAGAGTTGAGCCGGCGAACAAATTCGCGTGATGCCGCGTGATGATGGATCAACGTTCGGTGAGCTTCAGTTCAATACGCCGGTTCTTGTTGCGCGCCTCTTCGGTGTCGGCGGGGTCGAGCGGCTGGAACTCGCCGAAGCCGGCGGCGACCAGGCGGTTGGCCGGCACGCCGTTCTCGATCAGGAACTTCACCACCGAGGTCGAACGCGCCGTCGACAGCTCCCAGTTGTCGCGGTAGCGGCCGGTGCCGGAGAGCGGCTTGTTGTCGGTATGGCCGTCGACGCGCAGCACCCAGTTGATCTCGGGCGGGATTTCCTTCTGCAATTCGATGATGGCGTCGGCAAGTTTCTTCATCTCCACCTTGCCGGCATCGTTGATCACTTCGGAGCCGGTCGGGAACAGCACTTCGGACTGGAAGACGAAGCGGTCGCCGACGATGCGGATGTTCTCGCGGTCGGCGAGGATCTCGCGCAAGCGGCCGAAGAAGTCGGAGCGGTAGCGGTTCAATTCCTGGACGCGCTGCGCCAGTGCGACGTTCAGGCGGCGGCCGAGATCGGCGATCTTGGTGTTGGAATCACGATCGCGGGTTTCGGAGACGTTGAGCGCATCCTCGAGCGCACCGATCTGCTTGCGCAGTGCTGCAATCTGCTGGTTGAGAATCTCGACCTGGCTCAGCGCCTGCTGACTGATCTGGCGCTGGCTGTCGAGTTCGCCCGAAAGTGCTACGGCACGCTGGTTGGCGGCGTCTCCGGCGCCGGCACCTTGCGCCAGCAATTGTTCGAGCCGGCTCTTTTCCGCTTCCGCCGCCGACAGCGAAGCCTGCAGATTGGCGAGCGAATCTTCCTTGTCCTGTGCCGTCGAGCGCTCCAGCGCCAGAAGCTGGGTCAACTCGTTGATCTGCGAATTGAGTCGCGAGAGCGCCGTGTCCTTGCCGGAGATTTCGCGGCCCAGCAGGAACTGCGCCAGCACGAAGACGGTGAGCAGGAACATGATCGCCAGAAGCAGCGTCGACAGCGCGTCGACGAAGCCCGGCCAGTAATCGATGCGGCGATCGGTGCGCCGTCCACGCGCCAGCGCCACGTCAATGCACCCCGGGCTTCTTCAGGGCGTCGGCAATCTTTTCCAGCGTGTTGCGCATCGCCTTCTGCTCGTCGGACTGGGCCTCGACCCAGTCGCGCATGATCTGCTGCTCCGAGCGCATGTTCTTGACCAGGCCGGAAATGCCGTCGGCGAGATTGGCCATGGCGGTGGCGACGCGCGGATTGGAGCCGCCGCCATTCTCCTGCATGCTGCGCAGCCTTTCCGACAAGACCCGGATCTCGTCCGAGGATTCGGTCTTGGCCTGGTCGGAGACGACGATGTCGGACGACAGATCGGTGACCGAGGACAGCCAGTTTTCCAGTTCGGTGTAGAAGCGCGTCTGGGCGCGGCCGGCCTGCAGGTCGAGGAAGCCGAGCACCAGCGAGCCGGACAGGCCGAACAGCGAGGACGAGAAGGCCGTGCCCATGCCGGCCAGCGGCGCCGAAAGGCCTTGCTTCAGCGAATCGAGCACCGCAGCGGCATCGCCCGTACCTGGATCGAGCGATTCGATGGTCTCACGGATCGAGGCGATGGTGTTCAACAGACCCCAGAAGGTGCCGAGCAGGCCGAGGAACACCAGCAGGCCGACGAGATAGCGCGACGTGTCACGGCTTTCGTCGAGCCGCGTGGCAATGGAATCGAGCATGGTGCGCATTGAACTGGTCGAGAAGGCCGTCGCCGAGGAGCGGCCGATCATCGCCTTCATCGGCGCCAGCAGCACCGGTTCGGTGGTCTCCGAGCCGGCACGGAACGAATTCACCCAGCGCACTTCGCGAAACAGCCGTCCGACCTGAGCGAAGGCCAAGAGGATGCCGACCACCAACACGCCGACGATCAGGCCGTTGAGGCCGGGATTGCTGCCAAAGGCGGTCGAGATCTGGCGGGTCAGGATGGCGGCTATGAAGGCGACGATGACCAGGAAGATCATCATGGTCAGCAGAAAGACCTGCGGGCTCGACAGTTTATGCGGATCGTAGATCAGGACATCAGAGCGTCTGCCCATGCCGAAGGATCTGAGAAAAGCCATCCGTGCCCCGTTTCCGATGCCGCCGCCGATCACGTAGACCGCGACTCTAAACGGAATTGTGACCAAATTGAATGGCGCTTGGCAATATTGCCGCGTCTATAAGCCTGTGTCAGAGGCGATTGATGACCAGACAGTCGACCATGGCGGCCAGATGCAGGCCGGCGCCGGTGACGACGAAGCCGTGCCACAGCGCATTGTGGAAGCGCAATCCCTTCCAGGCAAAGAAGATGACGCCGCAGGAATAGACGATGCCGCCGGCAACGATCAGCGCGATCGACGTCGTCGGCAGGGTCTGGACAAGCGGCTTTACCAGGACGATGCCGCTCCAGCCGATGGCGAGATAGAAGACGATCGCCAGCCGGTCGAAACGGCCGGGAAAAAACACCTTGATGGCGATGCCCAGCGCTGCAGCGGCCCAGACGAGGACAATCATCCAGTGCGCCAGCGGCGAGCCTTCGAGCTGAGCCAGGAAAGGCGTGTAGGTCGCGGCGATCAGGAGATAGATCGCGGCATGGTCGAAGCGCCGCAGGATCCATTTCGCCGGCGACGACACCGGCCACAAATTGTAGGTCAGCGACACCGACAGCACGGTGAGCAGCGAAACCACATAGAAGGCAGCGGCGATGTATTCGCCCGGCCCGACGCGAAACGCCGCTAGCGCCAGCAGCGCCGAACCCGCCGAGATCGCCAGCACGATGCCGACCGCATGGACGATGCCGTCGGCGATCATCTCGGCACGCGAATAGTGCCAGCGTCCGATGAACGGGATGTCGTGGTGGGGCTTGATGTCGTTCACTGCCGGGTTCCTGCGCCGCGCACTATGATCTGGGCGCTTGCCGGGCAGTATTTCAAGCTTCCATTGCGGTTTTGCGACTGCGGCGCATCAGCGCGGCGTGTCAGTCAGCGTGCCGAGAGCGGCTTCTTCACGGCCTTCAGCAAAGCGCGCTGGATGACCTCGTTGCCGGCGACCACCGAGCCGTTGTCGAGCATGTCCTGACCACCGTCCATATCCGAAACGAAGCCACCCGCCTCGCGGATCAGTAGCAGGCCGGCGGCGACGTCCCAGGCCGACAGGCCGGTTTCCCAAAACCCGTCCATGCGGCCGGCGGCGACATAGGCGAGATCGAGCGAGACGGCCCCCAAGCGGCGCACGCCGGAGACCTCAGCCATGACGTTGCGCAGTTCGACGAGGAAATTGCCGTGGTGGCCGCGGCCGAGATGCGGCACGCCGCAACCGATCACCGTATCGACCAGCTTGATGCGGCCGGCGACGCGCAGCCGGCGGTCGTTCATGAAGGCGCCGCCGCCGCGTTCGGCGGTGTAGAGCTCGTCCATTGCCGGATTGTAGATGACGCCGGCAACGATCTGCCCCTGGCGTTCCAGGGCGATCGAAACGGCAAAGAGCGGGATGCCGTGCAGGAAATTGGTGGTGCCGTCGAGCGGGTCGACGATCCAGCGGTGCTGGCCGTCGTCGCCTTCGACCACGCCGCGCTCCTCCATCAGGAAAGCGTAGCCCGGCCGTGCCTTCGACAGTTCGGCAAAGACGATCTCCTCGGCCTTGCGGTCGGCCTGGCTGACATAGTCACCAGGGCCTTTCATCGAGACCTGCAGGTTCTGCACCTCGCCGAAGTCGCGCGACAGCGAGCGGCCGGCTTTCATTGCGGCCTGGACCATGACGTTGAGAAGGGCTGAGCGTGCCATCGTGCTTCTTCCTGCTGCTGCGCTTCAAGCGCTGTCTTGATGCATGTCGGTGACCCAAAACCGGGGCCACTTTTGGGCGGCATGCATCAGTCTGCGCGGCGCACGTAAGTGATTTCGTTGGTGTCGACGATGATGCGTTCGCCGGCGCCGATGAACGGCGGTACCAGCACACGGATGCCGTTCTCCAGTACCGCCGGCTTGTAGGAGGACGCGGCCGTCTGACCCTTTACCACGGGATCGGCCTCGGTGATGGTCAGCGTCACATAGTCGGGCAGAGAAATGCCGATCGGCCTTTCTTCATAAAGCTGGACCGTGACCATCATGCCGTCCTGCAGGAAGGCGGCGCGATCGCCGACGAAGTCCTTCGCCAATTCGAGCTGCTCGTAGCTCTGGGTGTCCATGAACACCAGCGCGTCTTCCTGCGCGTAGAGGAAGGAAAAATCCTTGAGATCGAGCCGGATCTGCTCGACGGTCTCGGCCGAGCGGAAGCGCTCGTTGAGCTTGGTGCCGTTGATGAGGTTCTTCAGTTCGACCTGGTTGTAGGCGCCGCCCTTGCCTGGCTTGACGGTGTTGGTCCTGACCGCCACCCACAGGCCGCCGTCATGCTCGATGACGTAGCCGGGACGGATTTCGTTGCCATTGATCTTGGCCATAGTGATCTGATCCGGGAATGAGATGTTCGCTGGGAAAGCGATTTCGGGCTCCCAAGACCACAAATCGCCAGAAGAGGCAAGGGAGCGGGGCAGGCTGGGGCCAAGCGGCAGGGATGAAACACCCAGGCGGGGTCTGGAGATGCGGTGCCGAAGAAGGCCGGGTCAGGCATTCTGGTCGATGACCGCACCGACCGATTTGGCGATCGCATCGGCGACGCGCATCACGCCCTTCGGCAGATGCTGAGGGAGTAGATGCATGGGCATGAGGCCGAGCCCGTGACCCCGGTGCACCCACTCCATCTGCATGGCCGGGTCCTGGATTCCCGGTCAGGGCAGGCGGTTCGCCTTCTGCAGCGCCTGCTTGGTCTGGTCGTCATCCAACCCCTGCAGGAAGTCGTCCATCTGCGGGTCGATGAGACCGGCGCGGCGGGCGACGATGTACCAGGCCGCGGCGAGGACAAGATCCGGATCGGTGCCGATGCCTTGCATATAGAGCTTGGCAAGGCGGTTCTGCGCGGCGACATTGCCGCCCTCCGCCGCTCGCTTCATCCAGCCGAAGGCGGATTTCAGGTCACGGCCGCCACCGCGTCCCTCGATCATCCAGGCTGCGAGATCGATCTGCGCGGTGTCGTAATTCTGGCGTGCAGCCTGCGCCAGCAGGCGCCTTGCCTGCGCGTCGTCGCGCGGCTTGCCGCCGACGCCATTGGCATAGATCTGCGACATTGCATATTGCGCGTCGGCGAGGCCGGTGGCGGCGGCACGCTCGTAGTAGGAGACCGCCCTGGCGAGGCCGGCGTCGCCGGGGTCCTGCTGGACCAGCATCTGCCCGAAATTGAACTGCGCCAGCTGGTTGCCGGCTTCGGCGGCTGCCTGCATCAGCGCATAGGCCCCTTTCTCGTCCTTCTTGACGTACCGGCCATCGAGCAGCATCAGCGCGTATTGGAACTGCGATTCCGGCACACCCTGCTCGGCGGCAAGCGCGTACCATTTCGCCGCTTCCGCGGCATTGAGCGGTACTCCCAGCCCGCGCGACAGGATCTCGGCGACCAGCGTCTGCGCCGCCGGGTCGCCGTTTTGCGCGCGGATCAACGCGAGATTGTAGGCCGTCTTGTATAGCCCGCGCTGGAAAGCGCCATAGGCGGCGTCGGCAGGCTTTGCGCCGAAGCGATCGGGGTTGATGGCATCGGCCGATGGCAGCGGCGCCGGCTCGGCCGTGGTGGCGGGTTGCGGCAGCGGCTTGTCGATCGGCTTGTCCGTATGCACGCCGGCTTCCGGCTTGGGTTGCGGCAGCGGGATGTTCTCCGCGGCCGCTGCCTGGACCATGAGCACCGCAAGCAGAGCCTGGAGGGGAAGCGTCGCCGAAGGCACGTCAGTCCTCGAAACGCGGCGCGGTCTCGTCGAGCAGCGCGTTGGCGCTGGCGACCGCTGCCCTGGGGTCGGCGGCGTCGGCGAACACGGCGCTCGACAGTGCCACGAATTCGGCGCCGGTGGCGCCCACCGCTTCCACCGAGGCGATGTCGGATCCGGCCATGACGATGCAAGGGATCTGGATCATGTCGGCCCACCATTTGCCGAGCGACAGGTTGCGCGGGTGCGGTTCGGGCTTGTTGTCGTAGCCGAAGCGGCCGAAGAAGATGTAGTCGGGCCGTGTCTCGCCAAGCTCGAGCGCGTCGTCACGTGTCTTGGCGCCGCCGGCGCCGACCATCATCTTTGCCTGGAAATGTTCGATCGTCTCGGCGAGTTCGGCCTTGGAGACCTCGACATGGATGCCGTCGGCCTGGACGCGACCGGCTATGCGGGTATCGCCGGCGATGACGACAGCGACGCCCGCGGCCTGCGCGGCCGGCACGATCTGTTCGGCGAAAGCCTGGAAGGAGCCCTCGTCCATGCCGTTCTCCGGCAGGATCAGCGAGGCGACATCGCCGCCTTCGAATGCCGCGGCGATACGGGCCGCCGGCACGCCGGGCGGCGCGATCAGCACGATGCGACAGCGGTTGGGGGGCGTTGCGTCATTCATGGTTCTTCGATCCCGCGTTTCGCCTATGCCGGGCGAAGATGGTTGGATTGCGGCATAGAGCAAAGTGCCCGCTTTGAACAGGCGGGCAGCCGGGATCGCGATTGTGACCCGCCGGGCCGCCGGCGGGCCTGTGTCACTTGATCGGGTGCGGGCTCGCGACGGGCGCCTTCGACTTCCAGAGCGTCCAGCCGAGATTCATGCCGGCGGCGGCGATCAGGATGGCGGTGGCGCCGACAATCTGGCTCAGATGCAGCCGATGGCCGAAGGCCACGACATCGACCAGGATCGCCACCACCGGGTAGATGAAGGACAGCGACCCCTGCAGATGCGTCGGCAGCTTCTGGATGGCGCCGTACATCAGGATGTACATCAGGCCGGTGTGGACGATGCCGAGCGTCGCCAGCATGGCCCAGCTCCACGCATCGGCGGGAAGCTGGGAAAGATTTGCGAAGGGCGCCAACATGACGACGCCGACGCAGACCTGGATCAGCGCGATCAGGTGCGGCGGCGTGCCCTTGAGCTTCTTGGTGACGATGGCGGCGACGGCCCAGAAGAAAGCCGCGCCCAACGCCATGACGATGCCGGTAAAGTAATCGGTGCCGACATCGCCGGCATCAGGGGCGGCCTGCACGATCAGCACCATGCCGGCGAAGGCGATGGCCAGCCAGGTCAGCTTGGTCAGGGTCAGTCGCTCGGCGAAGAACAGTGCGCCGAAGCCGACCAGCATGAAGGGCTGCGTGTTGTAGACGGCGGTGGCGATCGAGATCGACGCGCGCGAGAACGCGCTGAACAGCAGCAGCCAGTTGACGACGATGGCGACGCCGCCGAGCGCGGCGAAGCCGATGATGCGCAGCGACAAGCTGTTGCGCAGCAACCCCAGCCCGGCGCAGATGACAAGCAGCGTCAGCGCGCCGAACGCGCAACGCCAGAACACCACGTCCATGATCGGCTGGCCGGACATGACGACGAACCATCCGATCGTCCCCAGGATCGCCATTGCGGCGGACATTTCGACCGTACCGCGCACTGTATCGTTCACGACAAACCTCCGAACCCGTTGAGCCGGTATAATCTCATGCGGCAACGAAGCTTTCCATCTGATGAGAAAGGTAGTATAGACGATTGACCTAATTATATTAGGCCTCGCCTCCAAATTTGCGGGAAATGTAAAATGCTTGACGATCTCGACCGACGCCTCCTCGAAATTCTGATCAAGGACGCGCGGACTTCGCTGAAGGAATTGGCTGCCCAAGTTGGGCTGTCATCGCCGAGCGTCTCGGAACGGCTTCGACGGCTCGAGGAACGCGGCGTCATCCGGGCGTTCACCGTCGAGATCGATCCGCTGGCGCTAGGCTATACGTTGCAGGCCATCGTGCGCATCCGGCCTTTGCCGGGCAAGCTGCACATCGTCCAGAAGCTGATCGAGGAGATCCCCGAATTTGGCGAATGCGACAAGGTGACGGGCGATGACTGCTTCGTCGCCCGGCTGTTCGTGCGCTCGATCGGCGATCTCGACGGCATTCTCGACCGCATCGCCGACAAGGCTGAGACGAGCACCGCCATCATCAAGGCGCAGCCGATCCGGCGGCGGCCGCCACCTCTCGACGTAACCGCCCCGCGTGACAAGGCAAAGATCTTGCAGGCTTCCTGATCGACGCCGGGTGAAACGCCGGCGGTCGGTGCGGTATATTTGCTGTCGCTCCGCTGGGGAATCTGGGCTATTCAGACGTCGATACGCTTTCCCTCCAGCCCAGCCCCTCCCCATGTCAGGCCTGCTTCTCGAACCGTGGTTCTACGCGGCCGCCATTCCGGCGGTCATTCTGGTCGGCCTGTCCAAGGGCGGCTTCGGCGGCGCCGTTGGTTTCGTCGGCGTGCCCTTGATGGCGCTGACCATGCCGCCGGTGCAGGCGGCGGCGATCCTCCTGCCGATCCTGTGCCTGATGGACATCGTGTCGGTGTGGACATGGTGGGGTGTCTACGACCGCAAGATGCTGGTCGACATGATGCCGGGCGCGGTCGTCGGCATCGGACTCGGCTGGCTGACGGCAGCACTGGTCACCGAGGAGGCGGTACGGCTGATCGTCGGCGCCGTCGCCATCATCTTCGTCCTGCGCTGGCTCTATCTGCAGTTTCGCCATGGCGCCGACCACGCGGTCGCGCCCAATCGCGTCGCTGCTGCCATCTGGGGAACGGTCGCCGGCTTCACCAGCTTCGTCGCCCATGTCGGCGGCCCGCCGTTCCAGGTCTATGCCTTGCCGATCCGGCTCGATCCCAAAATTCTGTCGGGCACCGCGGCGATCTTCTTTGCCGCAACCAATGCGCTGAAGCTCATTCCCTATTTCGCGCTCGGCCAGTTCGACACCGCCAATCTGACGGCTTCGGCGGTGCTGATGCCGCTGGCGCCGCTCTCGACCGTCGCCGGCGCCTGGCTGGTGCGGCGCATGCGCCAGGAAACCTTCTATCCCTTCACCTACGCTACCGTGGCGGTGGTGGCGCTAAAGCTACTGTGGGACGGCATCGCCGGCCTCATGTAGAGGGGGCGGTCGTGCAGCCGCCCGCATCATCTCGGCGGTGTCAGGCGGCGCTCGGCACGAGGCGACGGTCGACGCCAAGGGCCAGTGTGGCGCCGACCACGACGACCAGCACCATGCCAGCAAGAATGCCGATGTCATGCACAGTCGGCTTGAGCACCATGTCGGCGATGACTACCAGCATCACTGCGTAGTCGAAGCGTGCGGCGCTCATCATGCGCTGGCCGATGGCCAGAACAGCAGGCGTGATACCGTCCTTGGCGATCATCGCTCCCATGCGCTCGCCCGTTGGCTTGAAGATGAACATGCCGATCGAAAAGGTCGTCGCGTAGCCGACCAGACCGATGATGATCCATAGATCCGAGAAGCCAACCCAGAAACTGCACATGATGAGGCCGAAGATCAGGGTCAGCATCGACATCGGCGCGAAGAAACGGCCACCCAACTGCCCGCTGGCGCGCATCGCCTGCAACTTTTCCTCGATGTTGCCGGCGCGCTCGGCAAGCACGCCGAGGAGGAACAACACGAAGCCGCCTCCGACCCATAGAATGGCCGTGACGACATGGAGGAATTTTACGATCGAGTACCAGTCCATGGTTGCTCCCGGAGTGTTCTGGAGGGGATGCGGCAGGGGYGATTTGCGCCGGCCGTCAGACGAGCGAGCGTTTAGCGCCGCGCCTGTTTCGGAACGATGTCGCGAAAAGCCGGTTCTGTTTCAGTTTGCAGCCAGCACACGAAGCCACTGAGATGGTGAATGCGCTTCCTGGTTTTCTGCTATTGGGAGAAGTGTCGGGAGGGGTTGGCGCGACATCGTCTGGAAACAGTGCCGATGCTAGTGCGCCAATGCCGGGAGCCCGGTGGCGACAAGATTCGCCTGACAACAACCCATTCCCGCACACGGGAAGAGGCATTCGAGGGGACATTATGCAAGGGGTAGCACGGAATTTCTTCACGCTGGCCATCATCTATTCGCTGTGCGGGATGGCGCTCGGCCTGCACATGGCGATCAGTCAGGACCATAGCCAGATGCCGACCCACGCCCACACGATGGTGGCCGGATGGCTGATGTCGGCGGTCTTCGCCTTCTTCTACCATCTATTTCCGGCAGTCGGACAAAAGATGCTCGCCACGATCCATTTCTGGCTGACGGCAATCAGCGGCATCGGCCTGTTGATCGGTCTCTATTTCCTGCTTGCCGGCAATGCCGCGATCGAACCGCTGGTCGGGATTTCTTCGATGGGCTTCTACGCGGCCATGCTGCTGTTTGCCTTCATCGCCTTGCCGGCCGTCTGGAAGAAAGCCTGAGCCGAGAGCCTGTCCGGAARCTCTACTCTGGCGGCCATCTGATGGGGTTTTCTGCGCCTCCGGTGCTCACGGACCAAATGTCCGCTCCGCTCCGGTTCTCGAAACCACCGCCATGTGACTCGCCAGAGCGAATTTCGAAACGGACTCTGGAGGTGAGGTTCGGGCTGTGCTGTTACGGCACAGGACAGCGGCGTTGGATCAAAAAACACGCGCGCCGTTAAGGCTTCATTAAGCTTTACAGGTGTTTACTATGTCCATCCAGTGATCTGGATTCTTACCGAGTGGTTGGAGCCACTTTGTTTGACGCCTCCCTGTTAAACTCCTGAGAGCCGCCTTATCCGCGGCTCTTTTTTTGTCTGGATTCCGGGGGCGTCCGATGTCGGCTCGCCGTTAACCTTCTGTTAAACATGTGCTTGCCATCGCGGGTGACGAAGCGCATTTTGAAGCTTCAGTCATATAGGCTGCCGGGTGTATCGGCAGTGAGCCGAATCAGCCGGCTGTAGGTGCAGGGGCGTAGCAATGAACGAGCCTTCGACGGGCAGTGCGAAAACCGTCAAGCTGGCGGAGCGCCGGGTTTTCACGCAATCCTTCAAGCCGCTTTACCAGGAAGGTATGGGCCTGGTCGAACAGGCGGCGGAGTATCTCGACGGCAAGGGCCGGGCCGAGGCAAAGAAATTGTCCAGGCTGGGGGCCACGCTCTATGCGGCCGAATCGATGCGGCTGACCACAAGGCTGATGCAGGTTGCCTCGTGGCTGCTTTTGCAGCGCGCCGCGAATTCCGGTGAGATGACCCGCGACCAGGTTGCGTCTGAGAAGTCCAAGGTGCGCCTTGACACCGCTTCCGCCCATGACGAAGCCGCGGGCTGGGCCGAACTGCCCGAGGATTTCCTCGACCTCGTCACCCGCTCGCTGCGCCTGCAGGCGCTGGTGCGCCGCATGGACGAGGAGATCTACGGCTCCGACGCCGTGGTCGACATGCAACCGGCGGCCCGCCGCCCCAATCCGGTTTCCGACCAGATCAGCCTGCTGAACACGGCTTTCGCTCGCGGCTAAACCTGGGCGGCGCCATTCGTTTCCGGTTTGTTCACATTTCGCTGGCATCGCTGTCCGTCGGAGGTAGACTGGCAGCATGGGGGAAGCGATTCGCATCATCGGTATCGATCCGGGGCTCAGGCGTACCGGTTGGGGCATCGTCGAGAGCCTCGGCAATTCGCTGCGCTTCGTTGCCTCAGGCACCGTGCGTTCCGACGACAAGGCGGCTCTGGCGACGCGGCTTTGCCAATTGCATGACGGGCTCGCCGAAATCCTGCACACCGCCATGCCGCACGAGGCAGCGGTCGAACAGACCTTCGTCAACAAGGACGCGGTGGCGACACTGAAGCTCGGCCAGGCGCGTGGCATCGCCATGCTGGTGCCGGCGCGCGCTGGTCTCGTCGTCGCCGAATATGCGCCCAACGCCGTCAAGAAGGCGGTGATCGGTGTCGGCCATGGCGACAAGAAACAGATCCACATGATGGTGAAGGTGCTTTTGCCAAAGGCCACCTTCGATACCGAACACGCCGCCGACGCTCTCGCCATCGCCATCTGCCATGCGCATCACCGGCAAAGTGTCGCCTATCGGATGGCGCTCGCCGGGTAGCAATGTTCTTGACTTGTTCCCGTTCCTCCTGCGATAAGTAATACTTCAGAGGTATTACCATGCGCGTGACCACCAAGGGGCAAGTCACAATCCCCAAACAGATAAGAGACCATCTGGGAATCGGCCCGGGCTCCGAGGTGGAGTTCGTGGCCACCGACGAGGGCGCTCGTCTTGTCGCCGTCAACGAAAACCTGTCCGAGGAAGAGGCATCCCGCAGGTTCAGTGATGTGCTTGACCGGATGGAGGGGACTCTGGATCTGGGGGGCATGACGACCGACGAATACATGGACTGGTTGAGGGGGCCGCGTGAAGATCTCGACGTTGATTGACACAAATGTCCTGATCGACGTCTGGGGACCGGCCGGACCGCTGACAAAATGGTCGGCATCGGCGATTGTTTCCTGTCGCCGCGATGGAGCCTTGCTGATCAATACGATCATCTGGTCCGAGCTCGCGCCGCTGATAGCGACAGAGACAGCGCTTCGAAAAGCAGTCGACATGCTTGAGATGGATCGTGAGTTCCTGCCTTGGGACGCGGCATTCCTTGCAGGCGTTACGCATTCCCGCTATCGCCGTGCTGGCGGGGTTCGCGAGCGGACGTTGCCAGACTTTTTCATCGGAGCCCATGCGACCGTTGCCGGACATCGTCTGCTGACCCGCGACGCTGCCCGCTATCGCAGTTACTTCCCGGATCTCGACATCATCTCTCCTCAAACGTACCCATGAGGGCCCATCTTCCATGAAAGATCTGGCATGATCGGCAAACTCAAGGGCACGCTGGACGAAATCGACGAGGATCATTGCCTCGTCGATATCCACGGTGTCGGCTATGTCGCCTATTGCTCGGCGCGTACGCTGGCCGCATTGCCGGCGCCGGGCGAAGCGGTGGTGCTGTTCATCGAGACCTATGTGCGCGAGGACATGCTGCGGCTCTACGGCTTCCAGTCGCAGCTGGAGCGCGAATGGTTCCGGCTGCTGATGAACAATGTGCCAGGCGTCGGCGCCAAGGTGGCGCTGGCCATCCTGTCGACATTGGCGCCGGCCGATCTCGCCAACGCCATTGCGCTGCGCGACATCGCCATGGTCTCTCGTGCGCCTGGCGTCGGCAAGAAGGTGGCCGAGCGCATCGTCACCGAGTTGAAGAACAAGGCGCCGGCCTATGCGGGCACCGCCTCGGGCACCATCGGCTTGAAGCAGGAACTCGGCGAAGGCGTTGCTCCGGCGCCGATCACCGACGCCGTCTCGGCGCTGGTCAATCTCGGCTATTCGCGCGACACAGCCGCCAATGCGGTGGCGGCGGCGCTCAAGACTGCGGGCGAGGATGCCGATGCACCGAAGCTGATCCGTTTCGGCCTGAAGGAACTGGCGCGGTGAGGCGTCGCTTGTTCAGGTCCTTGCCGCGTGCAAGGAAGGTGCCATGAGCCTGTCACCCCGTCTCATTACGCCCGAAAAACGCGGCGAGGATGCAGAGCAGACCTTGCGGCCGCAGACGCTTGACGATTTCGTCGGCCAGGCGGCGGTGCGGGCCAATCTCAAAGTGTTCATCGAAGCCGCCAAGGGCCGCAACGAAGCGCTCGACCATGTGCTGTTCGTCGGGCCGCCGGGTCTCGGCAAGACGACGCTGGCGCAGATCATGGCGCGCGAGCTCGGCGTCAATTTCCGCTCGACCTCCGGCCCGGTCATCGCCAAGGCCGGCGATCTCGCGGCCCTGCTCACCAATCTCGAAGAAGGCGACGTGCTGTTCATCGACGAGATCCACCGGCTGAGCCCGGCGGTGGAGGAAATCCTCTATCCGGCAATGGAGGATTTCCAGCTCGACCTGATCATCGGCGAGGGACCGGCGGYGCGCTCGGTCAAGATCGACCTTGCTCGCTTTACCCTGGTCGCCGCCACCACGCGGCTTGGCCTGCTGACCAATCCGCTGCGCGACCGATTCGGCATTCCGGTACGACTGAATTTCTATACGGTCGATGAACTGGAACAGATCGTCCGGCGTGGCGCCCGCATCCTGCAAATGCCGCTCGGCGACGATGGCGCGCTGGAGATCGCGCGGCGCGCACGCGGTACGCCCCGCATTGCCGGACGGCTGCTGCGCCGGGTGCGCGATTTCGCCTCGGTCGCCGGCGATGGCCATGTCGATCGCCAGATTGCCGATGAGGCGCTCACCCGGCTGGAGGTCGACGCGCTCGGCCTCGACGCCCTCGACCGCCGGTATCTGTCGATGATCGCCCGCAATTTCGGCGGCGGCCCGGTCGGCATCGAGACGATCGCAGCCGGCCTGTCCGAGCCGCGCGACGCCATCGAGGACATCATCGAGCCCTATCTGATCCAGCAGGGCTTCATCCAACGCACGCCGCGCGGCCGGATGCTGACGGCCAATGCCTGGCGGCACCTCGGCCTCGATGCGCCGAAGGATCTGGCGCAGCAGCAGATCAACCTGTTCCAGGAAGAGTAGCGGTCCGGACGATTGGACTGGGATCGGCGATCAAGGATCCGTGACCGTCCTTGCGCAAAATCTCCTCAGCTTCGCCGGTTTGCCGGCGCAATCATGGACTTTAACGCGGCCTTGGCGACTGTCGCCGCGATTTTGTCCCGGAGCCGAGCATGATAACCAGACGCGGGATCCTGCGCTTCGTCGGCGGGTCGTTTCTGTCGGTCGCCGCGCTCAGCGCCTATGCGGTCGGCATCGAACCGATGCTGCTGACGCATGTGAAGCGCTACACGCTGACCCCGCCGCATTGGCCGGCGGGATTGAAACTGCGCATCGTCGCGCTCGCCGACATCCATGCCTGCCGGCCGTGGATGACACCGGAGCGGATCGCTTCGCTTGTCGAAGACGCGAATGCGCAGCAAGCGGACCTGATCGTCCTGCTTGGCGACTACATCGCCGGCATGCCCCTGGTGACCGGGCCGGTGATGCCGTCACAATGGGCATCGGCGCTGTCGGGCCTCGAGGCACCCCTCGGGGTGCTGTCGATCCTTGGCAACCACGACTGGTGGGGCGATGGCTTCGCGCAGCGGGCCGGCGCCGGCCCGACCATAGCGCGTAAAGCCTTGGAGAAAGTCGGCATCCCGGTCCTGGAGAACGACGTCATGCGCCTGGAGAAGGACGGGCATGGCGTCTGGATCGCCGGGCTCGCCGATCAGCTGGCCCTGCTGCCGACCAGGGCTCGCGCCGGCTTCAAGGGGCTTGACGATCTTGACGGCACGCTCGCCAAAGTCAGTGATGCCTCGCCGGTCATCCTGCTCGCACATGAACCCGATATTTTTCCCACCGTACCGTCGCGGGTGTCGCTGACCCTGTCAGGCCACACCCATGGCGGACAGGTACGGCTGTTCGGCTACTCGCCGGTCGTGCCGTCGCGGTTCGGCAATCGCTATGCCTATGGCCATGTCGTCGAGAACGACGGCAATCTGATCGTCTCGGGCGGGCTTGGCTTCAGCATTGTGCCGGTGCGTTTCGGGATGCGCCCTGAAATCCTGTCGATCGACCTTGGCTGAGCGGTCAATGCAGGGCGCGGATCACATCCATCACCTCAGGCTCGGCTCTGTCGCCGTTGAAGGCATCGACGATGCCGAAGGCGCCGCCATAGCTCCACACCGACCATGAGAAGCCATGCGCTTCGGCTCGTGCGATCATGTCCCTGACATAGGCGGCGCGGTACGCGGCCGGCATCACATAGGCGTTGCCATATTCCTGGCGGATCATGCCGAATTCGCCCAGCGTGACGTTCTGCGGCTTGATGCCGTTTGCCTTCGCCCACGCCTCGACTTGTCTGAATGGCGCATCCATCAGGCCGAGCAGCTTGTCGGGGCTGTCCATGCTGGCGACCTGTTCGTCGAGATAGGCAAGCAGGCCGCTCCGCCGTGTCCACGGTGCCTCGGCCTTGATCCTGGCGCGGATGGTGTCGAGCGTCACCTCGAGCTGTGCCTGTGGCACCGCGGTCAGCGGAAAGGGCAGGCCGGTCACATAGGGGATGAAGTCGCCGGCCCAGGTCGCGCCCTGATGGGTGAGCAGGAACGGATCGTAGGAGTGGAAGGTCCAGATGACATTGTCGTCAGGGATCGTCTTCGGATCGATCTTCTGCAGTGAAGTCGCGGCCGAATAACAGGCGCCGGTCAGCACCAGGGTCAGTTTCGTCGCCGAGGAGCGCGCCGCCGCGAACAGCTTACGCTGGCGCTCCGGCCAGAGGCTGGTGCCGTCACTGTCGCAGTCGACGATCGGCTCGTTCATGGGCTCGAAGGCGACCTTTTCGGGGTCTTCGCCGGCCAGAGTGCGGGCCATCTCGCGCACCATGTCGACATAGGCGTCGAAGGTCCGCGGGTCGTCCATCACTTCGGCCATGCCGATCTTGCGGCTACCGCCGGCCGGGATCAGGTGCATGTCGACGATCACCTTCAGCCCGGCGCGGTTGATCATGCGCACCGAGTCCAGCACGCTGGCATAGAGGTCGTCGCGCAAGGCCACGGTCTGGCCGGAAAGGAAAGGCGACGGATCGACCGGCATGCGCAGGAAATCGAAGCCTGCCTCCTTAAGCGCCTTGAGATCGTCGTCCTTGAGGAATTTGCGCCATTCCGGATAGGGCAGGATCGCCTTGGCATCGCCCCACCGGTCCTCGCCCGGCCACGTCGTCCACTGGTCGAGGTTGAGGCCGCGCTTCATCGAGAAGGTGGCCGCCTGGCCGGGCAGCGACAGAGCCACCAGCACGAACAGCGCCGCCATCAAGGTCTTGATCATCGCCGTCAACAGTGCCATCCGATGCTATGTCGCGCGGAAAACACGTGCCCGGTCGGGACTGAAAAAGGAAGCGCAATGGACGATCATGGTGAATCGGCGGCGTTGCTGGCAGGGCTTTCCGGCGCGTTGACGGAATTCGGCCACCGGCTGATGGCGCGCGTCTATTACGCCGACACCGATTTCTCCGGCGTCGTCTACCATGCGCGCTATCTCGAATTCTTCGAACGCGGCCGCTCCGACTATCTCAGGCTGACCGGCGTGCACCACACCGAGCTCGCCGACGGCAAGCATGGCGAGAAGATCGTCTGGGTGGTGCGTCGCATGGAGATCAATTTTCGCGGCCCCGCCCGCATCGACGACATCCTGACGATCGAGACCCGCACCGAGGACATTTCCGGTGCGCGCATCTTCATGGCGCAGCAGCTCAAACGCGGCGACGAGGTGCTGGTCGAGGCCAAGGTCGAGGCGGCTATCATCGGCGAGAATGGCAGGCCAAGGCGCTTTCCGAGGGAATGGATGGCGGCGTTCATGCCGCGGGTGCGCTGATATTCAGGTGATGCCGGCCTGCAAACGGGGGTTTCCTGCGCTTCCGGTGCTCACGTACTTCAAGTACGCTCCGCTCCGGTTCTTTGCGATGGCGGGACGCGGCAATGCGCCGCGCCTTATGGACTAACCCATCCTTAACCATAACGGTTCATGAAGAGATTGGTGAAGTTTGGCGTTATCAAGCGCCTTCCTTTCACCAATATTTGCCCTGAAAAGGCCACCAACGGCACGGTTTGGGGTTGTTACGGTAGCTGCGTGCGAACCGACCACAAGGGATGCCAGGGGCCAGCCGCCAGCTTCGCCCGGAAAATCTTAAGGACGTAACGATGGAAAATATCGCACTCGCCGAACCGGGCGCGCAATTGTCGATTTGGGCGCTGTTCATGCAGGCCAGCTGGGTGGTCAAGCTGGTCATGATCGGTTTGCTCTGCGCGTCGGTCTGGACCTGGGCAATCATCGTCGACAAGTTGGTTGCCTATGCCCGCATGCGGCTGTCACTCAACCGGTTCGAGCAGGTGTTCTGGTCCGGGCAGTCGCTGGAGGAACTTTACCGCACGCTCGCCGACCGCAAGACCACCGGCATGGGCGCCATTTTCGTGGCGGCGATGCGAGAGTGGAAGAAAAGCTTCGAGAAAGGCGCCAAGTCGCCGCTCGGCCTGCAAACCCGCATCGACAAGGCGATGGACCTGGCGTTGACCCGCGAGATGGAAAAGCTGGAGGGGCGCCTCGGTTTCCTCGCCACCACCGGCTCAGCGGCACCCTTCATCGGCCTGTTCGGTACGGTCATCGGCATCATGACCTCGTTCCAGGCGATCGCCGGCTCCAAGAACACCAGTCTCGCGGTGGTCGCGCCCGGCATTGCCGAAGCGCTGCTGGCGACGGCCATCGGCCTGCTCGCCGCCATCCCCGCCGTCATCGCCTACAACAAACTGTCGTCCGACGCGAGCAAGATAGCGGTGCGCATGGAAGGGTTCTCCGACGAGTTCTCCGCCATACTCTCGCGCCAAATCGATGAAAAAGTGGCCCCCAAGGCCTGAGGAGTAACTGATGGGTATGTCCGTTGGCATGGGAGGACGCGGTGGGCGCGGCCACAGGCGGCGCGGCCGTCACCATGCACTGATGTCTGAGATCAACGTCACGCCGATGGTCGACGTGATGCTGGTGCTGCTGATCATCTTCATGGTCGCGGCACCGATGCTGACGGTCGGCGTGCCGATCGACCTGCCGGACACGCAGGCCAAGGCGATGAACGCCGACACGCAGCCGATCACCGTCTCGATCAACGCCGCCGGCCAGATCTATCTGCAGGAAACCGAGATCCCGATCGAGGAACTGGTGGCCAAGCTGCAGGCGATCTCGAAGACCGGCTATGAAGAGCGCATCTTCATCCGTGGCGACAAGACCACCGACTATGGCACGGCGATGAAGGTGATGGCCCGCATTTCGGCCGCTGGCTACAAGAATATCGGCCTGGTTTCACTGCAGGAACAGGATCAATAGACGCGAGATGAAGACCGGCCTCACCACATCGGTGATCTTGCATACGGCGGTGCTGGCCTTCGGCCTGTTCACGCTGTCGGCGCCGGCCGCACTCCCGTCCGCCGATGTCGAGTCGGTCGCGGTCGACATCGTGCCGATGGAAGCCATCGCGCAGACATTGCAGGGCGACAAGAAGGCCGTGATGCATGAAAAGCCGGCCCCTGTGCCGACCCAGCGCCCGGACATCGTGCCGGTATCGCAGAAGGTCGGCGAGAACAGCGTCGACACCGACAAGCCGGTAACGCCGGAGGCCAAGCCGAAGCCGGTCGACATGACATCGGCTCCGCCGCCGGCGCCGACCCCGATCGAAAAGCCGAAGCCCGAGGACGTGCCCAAGCCGCAGGAAAAGCCGAAGCCCATTCCGGCAACGGAAGTGGCGCCGGCGCCGACGCCCAAGGAAGAGGTGAAGCCCGAGCCGGTCAAGCAGGCGGACCCCAAGCCGACGCCGGCCAAGCCGGCGCCGACCCCGCCGCCGCAGGACAAGACCGCGGCCATCGATCCGACGCCCGAGGTCAAGCCTGACGCTGTCGCCGAAGCCATAGCCAAGGATCCGCCCACCGAAGAGACGCAACTGCCGAATTCGGCGCCCGCGCCGGAAGCGCGGCCGAAGCCGCAGCCGGCGCAGGCCGAAAGCGCCAAGGCGCCGGAACGCAAGGATGCCGACAAGCCGGTCAAGGAAGCCTCGTCGAAGCCGAAGTCCGAAGACAAGCAGTTCAACGCCGACGAAATCTCGGCTCTCCTCGACAAGCAGAAGCCGTCCGGCGGCGGCGCCAAGCGCTCGACCCAGCAGGCCTCGCTCGGCGGCGACAAGGATCAGGGCCAGAAGCTGTCGAAATCGGAAATGGGCGCCCTTGAAAGCCAGCTCGGCGGCTGCTGGACCCTTCCGGTTGGCCTTGAAGGTTCGGAAAACTTCGTCGTCGTCGTCCGCTTCAACCTGGACGCCTCCGGCAAGCTGGATGGCCGCCCGAATGTCGAAAAGTCGAGCGGAAACCGCCAGTTCGACGAAAGTGCCGTTCGCGCCGTGCAAAAATGCGATGTCACCGGCCTGCAGGTCCCCGCGGGCAAGCAGGACATCTGGGCCGACGTCCGCGTCACCTTCGATCCAAGGGAGATGCTGGGCCTGTAGGCCCGAGTATCCGAAAATCAGTACGAGAAGCGAGAAGACATGAAATCAATCCTCAAGCCGCTCCTGATGATCGCAGCTATGGCGATGGGCATGACTGCTGCCGGCACGTTGCCGGCCCTGGCGCTCGTCGAGCTCAACGTCAACAAGGGCAATGTCGAACCGCTGCCGATCGCCATCACCGATTTCCAGGGCGGCGACGCGCTTGGCGCCCAGATCTCCGAAATCGTCACCGCCGATCTGAAGCGCTCGGGACTGTTCGCGCCGATCGACAAGAGTGCCTTTATCGAGAAGATCTCCAATCCGGATGCAGCACCGCGCTTCGACGACTGGAAAGTGATCAATGCGCAGGCCCTGGTCACCGGCAGCGTCGGCAAGGAGGCTGACGGCCGCATTCGCGCCCAGTACCGGCTGTGGGACACCTTTGCCGGCCAGCAGATGTCCGGCGAGCAGTTCTTTGCCAACGACGCCAATACGAGGCGCGTCGCCCACATCATCGCCGACGCGATCTACGAACGCCTGACTGGCGAGAAGGGGTATTTCGACACCCGCGTCGTCTTCATCGACGAATCCGGCGCCAAGAACGCGCGCAAGAAGCGCCTCGCCATCATGGATCAGGACGGTGCCAACGTCCGCTATCTCTCCGACGGCAAGTCGATCGTGCTGACGCCGCGCTTCTCGCCGAACCGCCAGGAAATCACCTACATGTCCTATGAAAGCGGTCAGCCGCGGGTCTACCTGCTGCAGATCGAGACCGGCCAGCGCGAACTGGTGGGCAATTTTCCGGGCATGACCTTTGCGCCGCGCTTTTCACCCGACGGCCAGAAGGTGATCATGAGCCTGCTGCGCGACGACGGCAATTCCAATATCTTCGCCATGGACTTGCGGAGCCGTTCGACGACGCGGCTGACCAATTCGACCGCCATCGACACGTCGCCGTCCTATTCGCCCGACGGCAGCCAGGTGGTGTTCACCTCCGATCGCGGCGGGCGCGCCCAGATCTATGTGATGGGCGCCGATGGCTCGGGCCAGAACCGCATCTCCTTCGGCGACGGCGTCTATTCGACGCCGGTGTGGTCGCCGCGCGGCGATCTCATCGCCTTCACCAAACAGACAGGCGGCGAATTCCAGATCGGCGTCATGAAGACCGATGGCTCGGGCGAGCGGATCCTGTCGTCCGGTTTCCAGCAGGAAGGGCCGACCTGGGCGCCGAACGGCCGCGTGCTGATGTTCTTCCGGGATTCCGCCGGCGGACCGAAGCTGGTCTCGGTCGACCTCACCGGCCGCAATGAACAGTCGATCCCGACGACGAATTTTGCTTCGGACCCGGCTTGGTCGCCGTTGCTGGAATAATGCTGGGCTTGAGCATGCCTTGCTCCAGCATCCCGCGCGGCACTGCTGAAAGAGGCCCAACAGGGCCTCTTTTCACGTCACGGTCGCGTTTTGGCCGCATTTACGCCTACGGTCCGCGCGAAATGTGGCTTTGCCAAACGGCTGCGGACGGGCAGTCTAAACCAAATTTTAACCGTGTTTCTTGAATGCCGGTTAACCCAAACGTGGTTACTGGGTGATCAACGAAATCACTCGAAATGCGAAGGAGAGGCGGCATGGGCCGTATCGCAGCACTTACCAGAAATCCGGTCATGATCGCGCTGGTGGCGATGCTCGCCATCGCCGGTTGCGCCTCGAAGAAGACGCCTAACAATGCCGCCGACCTTGGCCTCAACGGCGCCGGCGCGGCAACGCCCGGCTCGGCGAAGGACTTTACCGTCAACATCGGCGACCGCATCTTCTTCGATACGGACTCGACCTCGATCCGTGCCGATGCGCAGACGACGCTTTCGCGCCAGGCGCARTGGCTGAACCAGTACAAGCAGTATGCCATCGTCATCGAAGGCCATGCCGATGAGCGCGGCACGCGCGAGTACAATCTGGCGCTCGGCGCCCGCCGCGCCGCCGCCACCCGCGACTTCCTCGTCGCAAAGGGCGTTTCGGCGAGCCGCCTGAAGACGATTTCCTACGGCAAGGAGCGTCCGGTCGCGGTGTGCGACGACATCTCCTGCTGGTCGCAGAATCGCCGCGCGGTCACCACGCTCAGCGGCGCCGGTTCCTGAGCCTTCGTGCTGCCGACCCGAGCGTCAAGGAGGCGCTACGGTCTAGCGGCAAAAATGCCACACACCCTTGCGAAAGGCGGCCCCAGGGCCGCCTTTTTCATATCCGGATGCCCGAAACAAAATTTGGCCGAAGTCTCGGCTCCTGCTATGAGCCGAGGGCGCTTGGCTGGTCCCACTCTGATTGG